>CAYMGW010000009.1:0-1631 GCA_964390085.1 uncultured Tissierella sp. | reverse complement strand
ACTCCTTTTGCTCCTTTTGATGAATATAAAATGGAAGATGAAGAAGGTAGAGAGATTACTGAAACAGTAGAAACCAAACCCTACATAGAGGAAATTTTACTTGATTTTGAAAGTAAAAATACTTATTTTCTACCTTCTCAAGAACTTGTAAAAGGTTCTGTTTCTCAGTCTACTAAGGCTAAGTCAAAAAAATATTCTCTAAGATTTGAATATGATATTGTAGCTGTTGAAGAGGAAAATAGAGCTTATATAGATATTACTAAGAACAATATATTGCTTAAATATCCTCCAAATACTATTGGACTTTGGGTTTACTCCTATGATTATTCACCTGCTACTGTAGGTATAGCCTTCCGTGGCCAGATGGGAGAGGATGTCTTTGTTCCTCTTACAGAAGGTATTGGATGGACTGGATGGAAATATATAGAGGCAACTCCCCCAGAGGATTTTAATATTTATCCTATCAAGCTAGAGAAATTATATGTAGAAATTCCTAAGGACAGGGATAATTACGGAGTGTTATTAATGGACAAGCTGGAAGCTGTATATATTAGGAATCTTGATGATAATGGAAATGATATGAGTATAGGAGATTATATATTTCATGTAGTTGAAAAAGGCGATAGTATTGAAAGTATTAGCATTAAATACTATGGAAGTAATAAATATAAAAATGAAATATTAAAGCTTAATGAAATGAAGGCCAGTGATACACTTCCTGTTGGAAAAGTTCTTGTACTAAAAAAGCGATAAGAAGGTGAAAAAATGAAAAAATATAGATTAATATCAATTGTATTGCTTCTTGTAATAATTCTAAGTAGTATCAGTGTATTTGCAGATGAAACAAGTATTGATTATCAAAAGGGTAATAAGGATGGGATACAGAAGGGGAAGCAAGAAGGAACTTCCACTGGTGCTTATGATGCACAAAATAAGACTAATACAATGAGACAAGTTTTAGAGGGCAATCTTCAAGATTATGAACATGAATTTAGAATTAACGGCAAACCTCAGGATTATATAGATGGATTTAAATCTGGATATAAAAATGCTTTTGAAGAAGCATATTATGCTGCATATAGGCTAGAAGATACTGAAACCATAACTGTCTATGGTGCCGAAGACTTTGGAACTATTATGGGTAGAATAGATGGCTACATTGCATATAATTCTGATAATAAGAACAATTGGGAAAAATATGTTCCTAGTGATAGAAAGCTAAATGATATGTTTGAGCTAAATAAAGAATCTAGAGAATATAGGGATGCTTTTATAGAGCAGTTTAAAAAAGCTTATAAACTGTCCTTTGAAGCTGCATTTCAAGTGGCAAAATTGGGAGAAAAAGATTATTCCTATGAACAGGGCTTAAAAGATGGGGATGAATATGCTAGAGATTTAGCTACTCTAAATGGTAGAAAAGTTTATTTACTAGGACTTAGCAATTATTATAGAAGAAACATGCCTTCTAATAGAGAAATTATTAATATGTTTAATCTAGATAATGAATCTAAGGAATATAAAGATGCTTTTTTAGCAGGATTTGAATATGGGCAAAGCACTTCTGGTGGCAAAACAGATGGTGGATATGTACTTTATTATAACGAGGCCTATAGAAAGGCTAATAAAGAAAC
>CAYMGW010000008.1:14247-14937 GCA_964390085.1 uncultured Tissierella sp. | reverse complement strand
GCATCATTAAATCTGTATATTTTTACAGTTTAAATTTTTTAATTTAAAAGGTAGTCCAGTAACAATTAAAAGAAATATAATCAGGAATAGATAATATGCTGCGCTTAAAGTTAGAGTATAAAAATAAAGTTTGATAATGTTATAGATAGCCTTATAACAGGGCTCTTTTTTAATGAAATATATAGAGTAGGAATAAGTCGAACGATTCATAGAGGGCATCACCTTTCTCTGTAGAAATTTTATGGGGAAGGTGGTGAGATAGTGGATAAGGTCTATTTATATACAAAAAGTTTAAATGCTATTGGTGAGAAGATAATAGAGGCAAGTAATTATCTATATATTATAGATATAAACTCTGATGTTAAAGATATAGAAACTTTAACAGAAGAATATAATAAATATCCACTTGCAATTCAAAAATATAATAGATGTAAGGATGTTCTAAGTAATGTTATTGTACCAGTAAAATTTGCATTTGAGCATAATAGATTAATCTTAGAGTTACAATCATTTATATTTGGAACTGAATATATGTACAAATCTATTGATATTTCCAATAGTATGATTGACAAAAAAATGTTTACTGAAGTATATAAAATGCAGTAAAAAGCGAAAAATATGATTAAAAAAATAACAAATGATATTTGTAATAAGATAGTTAATAAAAATAAACGTCCATAGGGCCTAAAC
>CAYMGW010000008.1:9933-14237 GCA_964390085.1 uncultured Tissierella sp. | reverse complement strand
TTGCATATGCATAGAACATAAATAAGTCTAACTATTTATATAGGATTATCTCCTTTTTTGTAGAAATTCTATTAAGAAGGAGATGATATAAATGGTTATCTATATTTAAAAAGAAAAATTAGAAAGTATGAATTTAATGAAAAGGTAAAAGAAATGTCACTTGATTATTATAAAAAGACTGATGAAGATAAAATAATACTAGAAAATAGGTTAAATGAGTTAGTCAACAACATAGACAAATTATCATTCATGTCATTGATTATCTTTACTATACCACCTCTGTTAAAAATATTGACAGATGGAAATACCACTATTGAATTTGTAGTATATTTAACCTTTTATATAACATTTGGTTTAATTGTTTGAGTAGCTGTAAGACTATATTAGTTTTATAAGATTTATTTAAACACAATAAGAGTTATCAGAAAAAACTTAGATGAGTACCTTTTTTTACCATCATTTCAAATGGTGGTAAAATTTTGTTGTTTTATGAGATATTATGGAATGTAATATAAATCATGGAAAAATACTGCGTAAAATGTTACAATAATAGGTAGATTATTGTAGTTCTGGGGAGGATTATAATGAAACAGCCTAAAATATTGGACAATAAGATATTGGGAAAAGTCGGGGATGAATTAAAAAGCAACATTAGGATAGGCTCAAAAATATCTATAATATCCGCTTACTTTACTATTTTTGCTTATAAAGAATTATCCAGAGAGCTTAATAAAGTTAAAAAAATGAGGTTTTTATTTACTGAACCTACATTTATTAAAAAAGACACGGATAATACTAGACAATTTTATATAAGTAAAGATAATGAAAAGAAAATTTCAGGCAATGAATTTGAAATTAAATTGAGAAATGAGCTTAATCAAGCTAGTATTGCTAAGGAGTGCGCAGAATGGCTCAATGATAAGGTTGAAATTAAGTCCTTTAAGAAGCCTAATTCAGCACAGCAGAGACTAATATATATAGATAATGGTGAAGAACATATGTCAATAAATGGTACTGTGGATTTTACTACAGATGGCTTAGGGTTTTCACCTTCATCAAGAATAGACATGAACACCTGCATTTATGGAAAGGAATATACCAAGCAATTCTTACAGATGTTTGATAATATATGGCAAGATCAAACCATGGTGGAAGATATTAAGCATAAAGTTTTAAAACAGATGCAGTCAATTTATAAGGAAAATACTCCTCAATTTATTTATTTTGTTACCCTATATAATATCTTCAAAGAATATTTAGATGAGTTAGCGGAAGAGAATATTATAAAAGTTAAAACAGGCTTTAAGGAGACTATAATTTGGAATAAGTTATACAAATTTCAGAAGGATGGAGTTTTAGGTGCCATTGATAAAATTGAAAAGTTTAATGGTTGTATAATAGCAGATTCTGTTGGACTAGGAAAAACCTTTTCTGCCTTGGCTATTATTAAGTATTATGAACTAAGGAATTGTAGGGTATTAGTATTAGCACCTAAGAAGCTTAAAGAAAACTGGACTATTTATACACAGAATGATAAAAGAAATATACTTTTAAATGATAGATTTAATTATGATGTTCTTAATCATACGGATTTAAGTAGATATGATGGTTATTCAGGAGAAATAAACCTTCAAACTGTAAATTGGAATAATTATGACTTAGTTGTTATAGATGAATCACATAATTTTAGAAATAATAATCCTAGAAAAAACTCAGTAACCAGATATTCAAGATTATTAAATGAGGTAATAAAGACAGGAGTTAAAACAAAAGTTTTGATGCTTTCTGCTACTCCCGTTAACAATAGAATGAATGACTTAAAGAATCAAATTCAATTTATTACTGAAGGTAATGATAATGCTTTTGAAGGCGAAGGGGTAGTAAGTATTGAGCAAACTCTTAGAAAGTCTCAACTTGTTTTTAATAGGTGGTCAGAGTTTCCAGATGATGAAAGAACAGTAGATTTATTTATAGAAATGATGAATTCTGACTATTTTAAACTCCTTGATACTATTACTATAGCAAGGTCTAGAAAGCATATAGAAAAATATTATAATATTTCAGAAATAGGGAAATTCCCTGAGCGTAGGAAACCTATAAACATAAAGTTAGATATAGATGAATTAGGTGAATTTCCAGCATTAGGATATGTAAATAAAATTATTAAAAATCTTAATTTAAGCGCATACTCACCATTAAAATATGTGCTTACTGAAAAACAAGAAGCATATAGCAAAGTCTATGATATAAAAGTAAAAGATGGAAAGTCTATTTTTAGACAGACAGACCGTGAACAGAGCTTAGTTAATTTAATGAGAGTAAATATATTAAAAAGAATGGAGAGTTCTATTAACTCCTTTGGTCTAACAGTAGCAAAGCTTTTAAAAGAAATAGATTCTCTTACTGATAAAATTGATAAAAATCAGTTGGATTATAATCTTGATTTGAACATAGAAGAGGTAGATTTTGAAGATGAGCAATTAGAGGATTTACTAATAGGAAATAAGGTAAAAGTTCTGCTTCAAGATATGGACTTAATCAAATGGAGACAAGATTTAGAAAGCGATAGAAAGAAGCTAGAAGAGTTATTAATTGAAGCTGCAAAAGTTGTAATTAATAGAGATGCCAAGCTAAATCATCTTATGAATAATATGCAATAAGATTAATAATCCAATAAATCCAGGCAACAAAAAGATAATAATTTTCACTGCCTTTGCAGATACCGCTAATTACTTATATGAAAATATATCAATCTGGGCATATAAAAAATTTAATTTGCATAGTGCCTTGGTTACCGGTTCAGGAAATAACCAGACTACATTAAAATTACTTAAGAAAAAGGATTTAAACTCAATATTAATAAATTTCTCACCAAGGTCTAAGGAAAGGGAGAAAGTGTATCCTGAGATAACAGAAGATATAGATATACTAATAGCTACTGATTGTATATCAGAAGGTCAGAACTTACAGGATTGTGATTATCTTATAAATTATGATATTCATTGGAATCCAGTGAGGATTATACAAAGATTTGGAAGAATTGATAGATTAGGATCTGTAAACTATACAATCCAATTAGTGAATTTCTGGGCCAATATAGAATTAGATGAGTATATAAATTTAGAAGCTAGGGTTACAGGAAGAATGGTTTTGCTTGATATTTCTGCAACTGGTGAAGAAAATATTATAGAGATGGATGAAAAGAAGTTAATGAATGACTTAGAGTATAGAAAGAAGCAATTGAAGCAGCTTCAAGAAGAAGTGGTAGATCTAGAAGAAATATCTGGAGGAATATCCATAACTGATTTAACTATGAATGATTTTAAGATGGATTTAATGGAATTCATGAAAACTCACAGGGAGGAGTTAGATAAGGCTCCTATGGGAATGTATGCCATATCTAGTATTGAAGATGAAGCCTTAAGAGAACAAATAAAGCCAGGGGTTATCTTTACACTTAAACAAATTAATGAATCAGCTAAACCGGAAGAAAATAATGCCCTTTATCCATATTATATAGTTTATGTTTATGAAGATGGTACTGTTAGATTCAATTATTTTCATACTAAGAAGATTCTTGATTTCTATAAGAAGCTTTGTATAGGAAAGAATAAGGTCTTAGATAACCTGGTAAGAGACTTTAATAATGAAACTAATGACGGAAGCAACATGACAAAATATTCTACTGGTTTAGAGGATGCAATACACAGTATTCTTGGGAAAAAAGAAGAAAAAGGGGTGGCTTCTTTGTTTAGTAAAGGAGGGACAACCTTTCAAAAGAGTCTTTTCTCTGGAGTAGAGGATTTTGAATTAGTTTCATTTCTTATTATAAAGTAGGTGATGGGTATGGTAGAAGAGGTATTAAAAGGATTAAATATACCTGTTGATTGCGAGGTTAATAATACTATTTATAAAAAGCTCTTTTATGATAACGCTTCAATGAACAGTAGTGATAAAGATACTTTTTCTAGGGATATTGATAAAATTATTTGGCTTTATTCCTTTAAAGAAGACACTATCAATATTAAAGCTCTTGTAGATGATGTAAGAGAGTATGATGAGATAGCTGTAATTAAGATTATTCTTAAGGGAAATTCAAAGTTTAAGGGAATAGCGGAAATAGTTCAAAGAACTATTCCATATCCTATGGTTTTAATATTTAACCATAACAATAAAGTTTTATTCAATGTAGCTCATAAAAGAAAAAATAAAGCAGATGAAAGCAAGAATCTAGTGGAAGAATTAATATACACTGGGTGGATTGATATTAGCAATTTATCTGAGAAAGATAAATATTTTTTAAA
>CAYMGW010000008.1:7997-9923 GCA_964390085.1 uncultured Tissierella sp. | reverse complement strand
GTTGATGTCAATCGCGGTTATAAGGCCGTTGAATTGATGAAAACTTTTGTCAAATCTACTTTTACAAAAAACGTTTTAACTGATTTGGGCTCATTTGGCGCTTTATACAATCTTGATTTAAAAAGTTTAAACATAAAAGAGTTTAATACAACGGATATTTATAGATTTTATTGTAGCTTTATAGATAGGGTGAATATATTTAATGCTAATAAATATTTGGAAAGCTTTAAAGAGATAAAAATAAAAGATGCTAAAATAGTAAAAGCTTTAACGGATACAATTGAAGAACTTGAAGAGAAAATAAGTGATTTGAGAAGAGGGTTGAGAAAAGAAGTCCATTTTAACAGAAAGGTTGAAATGAATGTGGAACTTAATAAATTAGTTTTGAGAAAAAAGGAACTAATAGAAAAATTGACTAATTATTAGGGCATATGGGGGAGTTTTATATGGTTAAATTAGATGGTAAAAGCATGGATATAGTAGCGGAAAATGTTTTTAAATTAAAGCAGATATTTCCAGAAGTATTTTGTGAAGATAAGATTGATTTTGAAAGATTACAAGAGGTATTAGGTAGTTATATAGAGGATAGGGAAGAGAGATATAGCTTTACCTGGAACGGTAAATCAAAAGCAATAAGACTGGCCCAAACACCTTCTACAGGAACTTTAAGACCAGCCAAAAAAGAAAGTAAAAATTGGGATACAACACAAAACTTATATATAGAAGGCGATAATCTTGAAGTATTAAAACTGCTTCAAAAGACATATAACGGTAAGATTAAAATGATATATATAGATCCACCATATAATACTGGAAATGACTTTGTTTATCCTGATGATTATAAAGATAACTTAAAAAATTACCTAAGTATTACTGGTCAAGTCGACAGGGAAGGTAAGCGTATTAGTACAAATACAGAATCTAATGGTAGATATCATACTGATTGGTTAAATATGATGTATCCCAGGTTAAGATTAGCAAGAAATTTGTTAAGAGATGATGGTGTTATATATATAAGTATTGATGATCATGAAGAGGCTAATTTATCAAAACTATGTAATGAAATATTTGGTGAAGAAAATTTGATAACAAAGATTCCATGGCAATCAAGGCAATCTATACAAAATGATACAGATATTAGTATTTCTCATGAATTTGTACTAGCATATGCTAAAAACAGAAGAATAGAACAAAGGAGACTTAAAGAATCAAATATAAAAGAATGGTTTAAAATGGATAGTTTTGCGTGTTATCCTTTAGAGTTAGATAAAGATAAGTTTTCAAATTATGATAATGACCCAAGGGGAATTTGGAAGGCTGATCCATTCGATGCACCTAATATTAGACCTAATCTAACTTATGAGATTATAAATCCTAAAACAGGTGAAAAATATTTACCACCAAAAGGCAGATGTTGGAGAACTGATATAAATAATTTTCAAAAGCTATTAAAAGATAATAGGATTGTTTTTGGAAAAAGTGGAGATTCAAAACCTCAATTAAAAGTTTTTTATGAAGAAAAAAGGATTTTTGGTACTGTTGAAAATACATGGTTTGAGGGGAATAAAGTTGGAACATCAACACATGGAACAAAAGAGTTACAAAACATTTTTGGCGGAGTATCTTATTTCGATACACCAAAACCCACTAAATTAATAAAAAAGTTATTGCAATTATCAACAAAAAAAGAAGAAGTAATTCTTGATTTTTTTGCAGGTTCTTCTACAAGTGCTCATGCTGTAATGCAACTCAATGCTGAAGATAATGGCAATCGTAAATATATAGTGGTTCAGTTACCGGAAGCAATAGGTGAGAAGTCTGAGGCTTATAAGTCTGGGTATAAAAATATTTGTGAAATCGGTAAGGATAGGATTAGAAAAGTTGGGGATAAAATCTGAACTTATTGTTTGTGGGTGTGTCCCACCA
>CAYMGW010000008.1:0-7987 GCA_964390085.1 uncultured Tissierella sp. | reverse complement strand
TAAAGATAAAGATGGTATAGAAAATTTGGATATTGGGTTTAAGGTGTTTAAACTTGACTCTTCAAATATTAAGACTTGGAGCCCTGATTTTGAGGATTTAGAGGCAACTTTAGATGATATGGTAAACAATTTTGTTCCAGGTAGAACAGAAGAAGATGTGGTTTATGAGATTATGTTGAAATATGGTATAGACCTTACTTTACCTATGGAAACAATAGAGATAAATGAAAAGAGAATCTATAGTATAGGCTATGGGGCATTAATTATTTGCCTTGATAATGATATTACCCTTGATGTAGTTGAAGGAATTGTAAAGTTAAAAGAGAAACTTAACTCTGAGATTACAAGAGTTGTTTTTAAGGATAATGGATTTAAGAATGATACAGTAAAAACCAATGCACTTCAAATTCTTAAAAGAAATAATATCAAAGAAATAATGAGTATATAGGAGGTGGCTTCATGAAACTTCAGTTTAACGCAGAGTTAGATTATCAGAAAGAAGCCATTAACTCAATTGTAGAAATCTTTGATGGACAAAGTCTTTGCCATTCAAATTTTACTGTTGCTAATATTTCTAAACAAATAGGCTTACTAGATACTAATTTAGGGGTGGGTAACTTCCTAGAAATAGATGAAGAAGATATTTTAAAAAATACAAGGAAGATTCAATTAAAGAATGGACTTCCTCAATCCACTAAAATAAAAAAAGGGCAGTACCATTTCACTGTGGAAATGGAAACAGGAACCGGTAAAACTTATGTTTATTTGAGAACAATCTTTGAACTTAATAAGAAATATGGTTTTACAAAATTTATTATAGTAGTTCCTTCGGTTGCAATTAAAGAAGGAGTTATGAAATCAATAAATATTATGTCAGAACATTTTAAACTTCTATATGACAATGTGATTTTTAAATCTTATGAATATAAATCTCAAAAATTAGATATTCTTAGAGAGTTTGCTACCAGCGATAACATAAGGATTATGGTAATGACCATACAGTCTTTTAATAAGGATACAAATATAATAAACAATGATCATGAAAAGACCAATGGATTAAAACCATTACAGTTTTTACAGGATACAAATCCTATTGTTATTATAGATGAGCCTCAAAGTGTAGCTAATACAAAAAAATCCAATGATGCTATAAACTCATTAAATCCTCTTTGTACACTAAGATATTCTGCAACTCATAAAGAAAAGCATAACTTAATGTATAAGTTAGATGCAGTGGATGCTTATGAAAGGCAGCTAGTAAAGCAAATTGAAGTGGCTAGTGTAGTATCTAAAGATGAGCATAATGATGCATATTTAAAGCTAATTAGTCTTAATAATAAAACATCACCAATTACTGCGAAAATAGAAATAGATAGAAGAAAGAATAGAACTGTTAAAAGAGAAATTATAACTGTAAAGAAAAATGATGATTTATTTGAACTTTCAGGGGGAAGAGAGCAGTATAGTGGCTATATAATTAGTGAAATATATACAAAAGAAGGTTCTGAATATGTTGATTTTACAAGTAAAGATTTTGTAAGGTTAGGTGAAGTACGTGGGGAGATAAGCGATGACATAATAAAACGAATCCAAATAAGAAAAACCATTGAAGAACATTTAGAGAAAGAAATGAGATTAAAAAAAGAAGGGATTAAAGTATTAAGCCTTTTCTTTATAGATAAGGTGGCTAATTATAGGTCATATGATGAGAAAGGAAATACAGTTAAAGGGAAATATGCTATTTGGTTTGAAGAAGAATATAAAAAGTTAATACAAAGACCTAAGTATAGGAATTTATTTGGAGATGTAGATATTGATACTGAATCAGAAGCAGTCCATAATGGTTACTTTGCTCAGGATAAGAAAGGTGTATTAAAAGACACCAATGGTAATACTTTAGCAGATGAAGATATCTACAGTTTAATAATGAAAGACAAGGAAAGACTTCTTAGCTTTGATTCTAAGCTGAAATTTATATTTTCCCATTCTGCTCTTAAAGAAGGATGGGACAATCCTAACGTATTTCAAATCTGTACCTTAAATGAAACAAAGTCAGAAATGAAAAAGAGACAAGAGATAGGTAGAGGTTTAAGAATAGCTGTTAATCAGAATGGAGAAAGAATTCATGGATTCCATACTAATACTTTAACTGTAATGGCTAATGAATCCTATGAAGATTTTGCTAAAGCCCTACAATCAGAAATTGAAGATGAAACCGGAATCAAATTTGGTATAGTTGAAAAACATACCTTTGCCAATATTACTGTTAAGCAGGATGGAGAATATAAATACCTAGAGCAGCAAGCTTCTGAAGAGATATGGGAATACTTAAAGGAAAAAGGATATATTGAAGAAAACGGTAAGGTTACTGATGCTCTAAAGATGGTAGTAAAAGAAAACAAGTTAAAGCTTCCTGAAGAATATATGCAAGCAAAAGAAGAAGTTGTTGCAACTATTAAGAAGATAGCAGGTAACCTAAATATTAAAAATGCTCAAGATAAGAAGCAAATTAAATTAAATAAAAGAAGATACCTTAGTCCTGAATTTAAAGAATTATGGGATAAGGTAAAATATAAAACCACTTATTCCGTGAAGTTTGATACAGAGGAACTTATTGAAAAATGCTCTGAAGAGGTAATGAAATCTCTTAAAGTGGACAAGGCTAAATTGGTTTATACTAAAGCACAAATAGATATCAATGCGGGTGGTACAAATGCTGAAGAGAAGGATAGAACAGCTGTAGTTATAGAAAATGCAATGTTCACATTACCAGATATAATAACTTTCTTACAAAATGAGACTAATTTAACTAGAAAGACTATTGTAGAGATACTAAAAAGATCTAAAAGACTGGAAGAGTTTAAAAATAATCCTCAAAAGTTTATGGATGAGGTAAGTGCCATTATAAGAAGAAAAATGAGACATCTTATAATAGATGGAATAAAATATGAAAAATTAGGTGAAGACCAATTCTATGCTCAGGAACTATTTGAGAACGAAGAACTATATGGATATATAACTAAAAATATTATAGAGAGTGATAAATCTGTATATGAATATGTAGTGTATGATTCCGATGTGGAAGCAGAGTTTGCAAATAAATTTGAAATAAACCCAAATGTAATCGTATATACAAAACTTCCTGATTGGTTTACCATTGATACTCCATTAGGATTATACAATCCAGATTGGGCAGTTTTAATTAACAAAGAGGGCGAAGAAAAGCTATATTTTGTTCTTGAAACAAAAGGTAGCATTTTAGCAGATGAGCTAAGATTAAGAGAAAATAGTAAAATTGCTTGCAGCTATAAGCATTTTGAGGCCCTTGGGAATGATGTGGACTTTAAGCCAGTGGATGATTTTAATAGTTTTATTGAAAATATATAAGAGATAAATTGTAATAATAAATTGAACTAATTTTATTCAGATAGAAAAAACAAAAAAACAGAATAATTACGATAGGCTTCTAGAGTAGTGAATTATCAGTATAATTTGGATAGCCAAATTTATATTATGCTACCTTATTTAAGGAGATATTTAAGATTAAACTAGTAATAAAAAATAATGGAGAGGGGATTGGCGTTATGACAAATAAATTAGTATTACCTGATGTTGAGATAGTAACCTTACCAGCAGTTAAGGAAATAATTACAGCTTTACATGTACCAAGAGAAGTGTTAGCAAGTGATGAAGAAATAACTTGTGCATGGTATAGGTTACCAAGAGAGTTAAGTAGAATTCCATCAGAATTAAGAGGTGAAGGATTATTTGATGGAGCTATAAATTATGTTTGGAATGCATCAATTAATAACTTAAGAAAAAAAGTTAAGGATTTTGGATATAATGTAGTAGGACAAATATTACAAAAGCAGTTTGAAGAAAAAAACTTATATGATATGAAAGATTCTGATTTGCTTGAATTATGTCTGAAAATAAACTTGATTTCAGAAGAGGGGTTTTACTTTTTAGATCAGTGTAGGGATGTAAGAAATAACTTTTCAGCGGCTCATCCTACTATGGGATTAATTGATGATAATGAATTGATAGTATATATTAGTAGATGTGCAAAATATGCCCTATCAACTACAGTCAATGTTCAAGGGGTTGATATAAGTGGTTTTATAAAATCTATTAAAAGTAATAGATTCAGTGAAACACAGATAGATATATGGACTACAAGACTTAATAATACTCATGAAGCGCAACGAGAAATAATATTTACTATGCTACATGGACTATACTGTGACTCAGGATCAAATGAGCAGACAAGGTTAAATTCAATAGATATATGCTGCAATTTTAAAGAAGATTTTACAGCTAACACGATATCTGAATTATTAAATAGACATTATGAATATCAAGCAAAAGATATGAAAGATAAATATATTGCATCACAGCAATTTTTTGAAAAGCTAGGACTTATAAGCTATTTCACTGAAATAGAAAGGCATAATATTGTTTCAAAAGCTTGTAATAGGTTGATGGGGGTACATCAAGCTTATGATAATTTTTACAACGAGACACCATTTGCTGAAAGATTATATGAATTAACAAAATCAAATGAGGTTCCAGAATCAACAAAAGAACAGTTTGTTAGAACTGTAGTAATGTGTTATGTTGGAAATAGGTGGGGCCAGTGTAGAGCCGCGTTATCATATTACGAAGAAATGATAAAAAACTTTACTCCTAAAGAGTTTGAGATTATGTTTAATTTAGAGAACAGCAATAGTATTATAGGAAATAGAATAAGATCCTATTCAAACTGTAAAAGGAACTATAAAGAGGCTATTCAATTGGTAAATGAAGATAGCATTCCGGTATCATTAAAAGTTAGATACTCTAGCTTAATAAAATAAGATATAAATAAAAGTATAATCAAGGGAGAGAAGATAAGAATATAGCACATGGAGTTAGCTTTGATATTATTCAGCTGCAAGTTGTGTTAGTGTACAAATAATCATTTCTTGCACTATATTAAAAAGAATAAACATTTGAAATAAAAAAATTTATAATGGAATTAAATTGGTTAGAAGTAGTGGAGGGAAGATTAATGAAAAGTAACGGAGACATTGTTCCTTTTTTGAAACAAAAAGATTATATAATGATTAATAATGATTTTGGGGGGGGCTCGTTTGGAAAAACAGTATTATTGCAAGATCCATTTATTGATGAATTATTTATAGCAAAAAAATATGAACCTAAGTATGAAGAAATCAAGGAAAAGTTCTATAAGAATTTCCTCGATGAAATCAAAATTCTCTATAAACTCAACCATCGAAATATTGTAAGAGTATATAATTACTATGCTTATGAGGACATATTTACCGGATATATTTTAATGGAGTATATTAATGGAAAAAATATTGGAGAGTATATAACTGAATACACTGGAATCTTGGATCCTGTTTCATTAGATGATGTGTTTATTCAGTTGATTTATGGCTTTTGCTACATTGAAGAACATTCAATTATTCATAGGGATATTCGAGAAGGAAATATCTTAGTCGATAAAACCGGAACGGTTAAAATCATTGACTTTGGGATAGGCAAGATGTTTGAATCAACAACTGATTGCAGCGATAGCTTGGTTGAGGAAATTAATCGAATAGGTTTAGACACATTACCTCAGGAGTACTACCAAGGGGTTTATACATCTCAAACCGATATGTTTTACATTGCGGAACTATTTAATCGTTTACTTCAACGTTCCAATATGCCGGATTTTTTGGACTTTTCTTATCAGGATATTTTGGTCAAGATGATGGAGAAACGGCCAGAAAACAGATATGCAACATTTGCCGACGTTAAGGAAGCTATAGGAAAACACGATTTTATTAATATGGAGATTTCTCGAGAAGATAAGAATACATACCAACAATTTGCAAATATTGTTTATGGAGCCCTTGTGACTTTTACAGATGAGCAAAAATTTAATTATGATGCTAATGTATTTATAACTAAACTGGAAAAAGTACTACGTGATAATCTCTTTGAAGATGTTATTCAGAAAAGTTCGGATGTTATCAGCTGTATAGTTACTGGTGCGTATTGTTACAAGAGTAATGTTGTCATACCCCGTTCTGTGGTGAAAAATTTCCTTACTTGGTTTAAGTCTTCAACGTCTCAATCGCAGAAATTAATTTTAGCGAATATCATTTCAAAACTTTCTAAAATTGATGTTAAAGAAAAAGAGCCAGAATTTCCGTTTTAAATACAGAGCAGTTTGCAAAATATGTATAGCACATTAAAAATATGAAATCTATGAGAAGAAAGATAAAAAAAGTAGGTGCAAAGCAGGCACAGAGATAGCTAGTGCTGATATAAAATATTTTAAGCACTTTCCTGTGGAAAGTTCAATTTAGCAGTTAATGAAGCAAATTGAAAAGATAATATTCTCATTATGTTTATATTTGGACATGCTATATTCGTTCTGATTAGGCTAATAATGGGAGCAATGAATTAAACTATTATTAATTTATAAGGATAATTGTTGTGTGTAAAAACTACCGAGATATTGTAATGAAAGAAGGACAAATTTATTGTGAATTATGAAAAGTCATAGGAGGTTTAATTATGTCAATAAATAATTTATCTATACCAATTTACTTAAATCAAAGAATAGTTTTTGATATGCTAGCTACTATCGAAGATGGTTTTTCCCAATTGACGAATATAAAAGCTTCATATTCCGATACTTCAAGTAAAAGTGGACAGGTTGGAACTGAAATTGGTGTCAGTAATATATTTGCATTACTTGGTGTTAAATTTAACGGATCATTTAAAGGAGAAAAAAGCAAAAATGAACAAGGTACAGTGTCTCAGGATAAAGTACATACACCCTCATCGTTGTTTTCTAAGCTATATGAGGGGCTTGAAGAAGCGAGCTTAATAAAACGACTTGATACTGCCTCATATATTGAGAAATTAGCACCAGGGGATTTTGTTGAAATTAAAGGAGAGTTTTCTAAGAACCCTTTAATTGATTTAATGGATTCATTTTATATGTTAGGAGAATTAGCTACAGCTTTTGATGAAGATAAATCTAATAATCCTAAGGTCAATAAAAATAAAACTATAGAAAATAAAAAGGTGCTAAAGCAAATAAAGATCTTAAGTAATAGTTTGAAAAGTGGGAATATGATGGATTTAATTTGCACTGTTAATGATAATGTAAAACTAAAGGCGGTGTTACCTGTTTATATCGATTATTTTGTAAATAATAATATGAATGAAATAATCGATGGTGAATATAGAGTATTAGGAAAGGTAACTAAGGTTATTACTGAGGGGACATCAGATAGTATCAATTTACTTAGAAATACAAGTTTTAGTTTGTTTCAAACATCTGTGATAAGTCAATTGACAAGTTCTTTTAATAATGGACAAGATTATGGTCTTAAATATCAAGAGATAGTAACGGAAATTAATGGACCTGCAGTTCAGCTAATACCAATAGCTATATTTGTATAGTTGTTATTGATTTAACACTATATGATGTCAATAAAGTTAAGGTGTGTTAAGATTAGAAGAGAAGAATGTTATTAGGAATTCTATTTTAGCAAAGATTACAACTCTAGGACAGACAGTAGAATTTAAATTACTTAGTATTGAGTATGTTTATTATTGTTACCATGAATTATAGAGATTGACTTTACTTAATATTCATGGGTTGCATTTATTCCATATCAAATAAAACGCTAAATACTGTAGGAATTTTAATGAATAAGTTACTATATTTTCCATATATCTTTACCAAATAATATATGGGTTAGTAGAACATTGCTTTAATGGGATGCAGTTGATTCAATTGTTCCATTAGATTTTATTAATTGACCTAATATGCTTGGAAGGTATATGAAAGAATTAGTACATAATGGAGCAATCCTTAAAGGAAGAAATATGCACTATTGACCATATAGTAGACTTCATTGATGTAGATTGTCAAGCAAAATTGACCCCCTTTTTCACTGAAAATTGACCCCCTCAC
>CAYMGW010000007.1:13140-15245 GCA_964390085.1 uncultured Tissierella sp. | reverse complement strand
TAACGGGTTGTTCGTAAATATGACGAGAAAAGTAATAGTTGGATATCAAAACGGGAAAATAAGGGAACTTGAGAAGCGGATTTGAATGTAACAAGGAAGTCCTGCCATCTGATAACAATGCATCTACACAAGGGCGGGAAGAGCAGAAGCATGAAGTAAGACAAGCCATATTGCTTTACCGGATGAGAGCACCGTTAAGAAGCCCCGCCTCTTAGCAAAGTGTAGGCGGTTGGAGTACGTCACACTGAGAACTACAGATTATTTGTTTTTTAGGAAGTGATAGCATCGAATATACTTGGATATAATCGCATCATTATTGTTGGTAATAATGGCAGCGGAAAAGTTCGCCCATTTCTCTTGTTGCTGTTGACGGAGATTTGATAATTGGGTTAGTCCGTGCATTATCAGATGGAGAAATTACTACTTATATAGCAGAAATTATTGTTGATATTAGATATAGGGGAAAAGGTATAGGAAAAGCACTAATAGATATATGCCATAATTTATATCCTCATACAAGACTAGATTTACTTTCAACTGAGGGTTCAGATGAGTTTTATAAAAGTGAGAATTTTAGAGAAATTGCAGGCTTTAGAAAGAGTTTTTTATAAAAGAAATCAAATGCATTAATTCCTTTTGGATTTTTATTTTTTTAGTAAAATTAAGAACTATTTACGGCTCAGGCGTGCCGGTCATGCAATGCCCGGTTTTTAGGGTGGGTCAAAGAGGTTAAATTAGGGAGGAATAAGCTTTATGTCATTTTCTATAGAATTACATTTTGATGAGAAGAGCAATTTGATTATAAGAAACATGTGGAAGAAGTTAAGAGAAAGAGGTATATCAGCCTATATGGATCAATATGGGGGTTTCCCGCATATTGCATTAGCAGTATTTGATGATATTGATATTTTAGAGATGGAAAGGTTAATAGAAAAAGCTGCTGAAAATGAAAGTATGTTTACTGTAAAAATGCCTAGTTTAGGAATTTTCCCATCAAATGAAAGTGTATTGTTTTTATCACCGGCTGCTTCAGCAGCATTAATTAATTTGCATGCAAAGCTACATAGGACTTTAAAGGATACAGAAGGGAAATGGGAATATTATTTGCCTGATTTTTGGGTTCCTCATTGTACATTAGGAATGAATATTCCTAAGTCAAAGATTCATGATGCACTAGATGTCATTATTGAAGATTATGAGCCACTAGACGTTAGAATTGAGACCATACAATTGGTTGAATTTAACCCAGTGAAGTTAGTAAAGTCATTTAAATTTAGAGTATAGCTATGGGGGAAGGTGGCACTCCACCTAACACGAATATTCCTATAGGGAGTGGAGGGAAAGTCTCTGTGGCAAAACCTCACCACGCTTGCGACCCTAAGAGGGGTCGCTCTAAAGGCCACGGTGTCAGAAATATCAAGACCTTAGCTGACATTAGGCACTATAGAAAAATACTTTAGATTAGCGAGAGGGTTATTATGAATAATAAAGAAATCTTAAGAATTGCAATTGAACAATCTTCCATCGATATGAATTGTTCAGTTGAGGATTTAACAAAGCAAGGAAACACGGTGGTACTGTCAGAATTGAAAAAGGGAGCAAAAAAATGTTATAAAAAAACACTGTTCTGTGGATTTATACATTATGGAGATGGCCTGGTTGCATCAGTAGATGAAAAGATTAGGCCATTTATTGAAGATTTTATTAAGAAACATGAAGGATATCGATGTTTTGATACTCCACAATTAATTGTTCTTAATCAAGAGCTGGAAAAGTACGGGAAGTGCGTATGCTTTCTTGCAGAATTCTTTCTTCCTGATTTGAATAAAAAGGTACTAATTAATGAGGACATTTTAATAAAGATATTTGAGGAACAAGATATTTCTACATTGTATTATGATGATAGATTTCATATGGCTCTGAGCTATGATAATAAAAGCGATAAAAGAGACGTACTGGCTATAGTAGGATATATAAATGGACAAATAGCTGGTATAGCAGGAGCAAGCAATGACTGTGATACGATGTGGCAAATAGGAATAGATGTATTACCAAAATATAGGCGTATGGGAGTGGCAGTAACACTTACGAAGATTTTAACGGAT
>CAYMGW010000007.1:5583-13130 GCA_964390085.1 uncultured Tissierella sp. | reverse complement strand
CAGCATGGGTTGAAATGTCAGCTATAGATAAACAGGATGCGATGCAAATGATCGGAGAAACAATGAATAAGAGATAGTAGATATTTTTAATTTCGGGGCTATTGGCAGTTTCCGTGCCTAACATCAGCTAACAGAGTGTCCTCAACATTCATCGGCATCTTGGATCAAGCTTTGTAAGGGCTGATTATGATATAACAGTAGAATAATGTTATGTAAAATTATTTATTTTTAAAGTGAAGGGGTTAGAGTATATGGATAAGAGTGTTTTGCTGGTTGTAGATGTTCAAACAGCATTAATTAAAGGTCATCCTTATAACGAAAAAAAGTAATTGATAATATCAGAGAACTTATTTCTACTGCAAGAGATAATGAAAAAGAAGTTGTATATGTACGGCATGATGTTAGAAAAGGAGAGAAATTAGAACTTGACACTGATGAATGGCAGATTTATGCCGATGTAGCGCCTAATAGTAGTGAAGTAATCTTTAATAAACAATATAATAGTGCTTTCTATAAAACTGGATTAAGGCAGTATTTAGAAAGTAAACAAATAGATACCATTATATTGGTTGGGCTCCAAACAGAATATTGTATTGACGCTACTTGTAAAAGTGCATTTGATTATGGATATAAAGTAATTATTCCAGAAGAAACAAACACAACTTTTGATAATGAGTATCTATCTGGTGATAAACTTTATGAATTCTATAATTATAAGATTTGGAATAAGCGTTTTGCTAATGTTATTCCAGTTAAAGATGTAATAAAAATTTTAACAGAAATAGAGTAAGTTTAAATATTAGTTGATTAACTAATATTTTTAGTATAATTGCAACAAGAAAATTAGATAGCGTTTGGGCATCACTTAACAAAGCATGACCGTTCGTGCTGCAGTGGGCAGGCTTTGGAGTAGAGCTAGCACACACCTTTACCAAGGAGTGAGATATGGGCGGAGTGTCATCCATTCAAAAACGTTAAGTTAGTAGAAAGTGAGGATAACATATGAAAAGAAAAATTACTGATTGGGAAACGGAGGGCAAGAGATTTAACCAAGTAGCTACTATTTATGACAAGTACAGACCCAGTTATCCAAATGAATTGATAGAGCGAATAATTATTACTTCAGGTATTAAAAAAGAAGATAAGATTATTGAAGTAGGTGCTGGAAGTGGGAAAGCTACTGAATTGTTCGCACAGAAAGGATTTAAGCTAACATGTATTGAGCCAGGTGAAAACTTAGCACGTATTGGCAGTGAAAGATTTAAAGAGTTTGGACAAGTAGAATACATTGTTACAAGGTTTGAGGAATGGGATGGTTTAGGACAAATCTATGATTTAGCAATATCTGCACAAGCATTCCATTGGGTGCCTAAACCAGTCGGATATAAAAAGTTGGCAGAAGCGCTAAAAGAAAATAAATATATTGCATTGTTTTGGAATATGTATGTTAACTATGACAATGAATTTGTGAATGAACTGGCTGCGATATGTAGGGAATATAGTGTTATATGGATGGACATAAAAAAAGAAATAGACAATAGAATAAGTGATATAAAGCAAGATATCATTGACAGTAACTATTTTTCAGAAGTACAGGTATATGAATACCCGTGGGAGATAGAGGATACATGCGAGGATTTTATTAATTTTCTACGTACTGGTAATGGATACATAGGTCTTTCTGATGAATTTAAGCTAAAATTTGATAGACAGATTACTGATGTTTTTAATAGAGCAGGTGGGAGGATTAAAAGAAGATTTAACTGTGTCTTATTTCTTTCTAAGAAGCTTAAGTTTATTGGCTAGGTCTGGGAGGCAAGTCATCTAACACGTATATTCCTGCAAGGGTGCGTAGAGAAAGTCTCTGTGGTAAAGCTGCACTACACCTGTGGTCCTAAGAGGCGTCGCTCTAAGGGCCTCGGTGTCAGAAATATCAAGACGTTAGGTTACATTAATAATTCAGGATGATAAAGATATGAATCAGAAGAATGATATATTAGAATATTTAAAGGAGAATGAAACTGACAATATAAATATTATTAATTTCATTTGAGAATTCTGATTATAAAGAGTGTATATCTATTGAATATATCATTGAAAGAATAACCAATGGAGTAAGTTCATGTATACGTAGCATGAATAAACCAATTGCTTGGGGAATTACGCAGGATGATGGGGCGATTGGATTCCTACATGTTTTGCCTGAATATAGAAGAAAATGATATGGCCGAGATATAACAATGGATTTAATTCAAAAAGTCAGGGCTAAATGGAAGGTACCGTTTGTACAAATTGAAGAAAAGAACCAGAAATCTATGAGCTTAGCAATGAGTTTAGGTTTTCAGAAAGATAAAATTATAAATTGGTTAAATGGGATTCACCACCCACTTATAGAAGATGAGTGTCCTCTCCCATTGTTTTGATAGATTAAGGATTAACAGATAACATCAGCTAACAATATGCTCCCATTCGCTACGCACACCTGCCCATACTTTGCAGGAATCGGCAACCAGAATTGTTATGCAAAATCAGATAAAAAGGTTTATATCTTCATAAATCTTTTGAAGAATATACTTGAAAACAAAGGTGATTAAATATTAATATGATATAATTATTATATACAATCTAAAAAGGTGGTGTAAAAGATGAAATGGGAAGAAGTAAGAAAAATATATCCTAATAGTTTTGTTAAAATAAAGATTTTAAAATCGCATATTAAAGATGATATAAGATATATTGATGATATGGCAGTTATAGAGGCATTTGAAGATGATATACAAGCAACCAGAGAACTAGTTAGAGCTAAGGATGATATTCTTATATATCATACTAGTAATGAGAAGATTGAGGTAAAGATAAAACAAATATTTGGATATAGAGGTGTCATTTAATGAAATTAGAATTTAGAGATGGCTTAATATTTACTTCAATCCATATAACTTATAGAGGTGTTGTAAAAGAAATTAATAATATTGTAATAGATACAGGAGCAACAGAAACAATAATTTCACCAGATATTGTAGAAGATATAGGAATTGTTGCTGAAGGTAATGATGAAATAAATTCTTTTTATGGGGTAGGAGGAAGTATGCACTACTTTTTTTCAAAGGAAATAGACATAGTTAGCTTGGGAGAATTTAACCTTGATAGAACCAATATTGATTTTGGTGTAATTGATCCTAAAGGTTATATAAATGGTTTATTGGGTCTAGATTTACTGATGAAAGCAGGAGCGATTATAGATTTACGAGAATTAACATTAAATATAGTATAAGAAAGATACTAAAAATTAAAGAGCCTTTTTTACTAGTGACTCTTTGGTTTTATTAACTTGACTTTGTATAACGGAGGCTTATTGACATCGGGAAGAAATAATATTGGGAAATCCGACGGAAATAGGCCTCAAAATGTTATGTGCAATGAGTTAAACAGGGAAATAATGATGAATCAATAAGAGAAAAAATATGATCTACTTCCAGAATTATATGTCGTAAATGATATTAAATTTTAATAAAGGGGGAGCTACTATGGTTCAGAATATGGGAAGCTTTGTTGGAGGTTTTGGTTATTTAAGTATTGTTTTAAGTTTTATTAAACCAATATTAGAAATTCTGTTTTATATATCAGCAATATTTGTATTTTTCAAAGCAATACATGCATTGAATATATATATCAATAAGAATTCAAGATAATATATTGTAAATCATTTACAAGATATATGCATGAGTTAATTGGGGGGAAGTAAGTGGAATATCCATTTGATTGTATAAGTGAATTTATATTTGTTGAAACTGATGTTGGAAAATCAGATGTAATTTTAATCCCAGGAGCCAGTCAATCTCAGCTCATGGAAAGAGCAGTTGAACTTTATAATAGGGGATTTGCCCAATATATATTACCTAGTGGGGGTGCGAATTACAAATTAACTCATCATGAATCAGAATGGGATTATTTAAATGCAATAGGCATTAAGCTAGGTATTCCAGAAAAGGCGATTTTAAGAGAAAACAAGGCACAAAATACATTTCAAAATGCTCAATTTTCATGGAATGTTTTACAGACATTAAATATGCCAATAAAGAATGTTATTTTAGTTTGCAAAGCCTATCATTCAAGAAGAGCATTACTAACTTATAAAACAATTTTTCCATTAAATATTAACTTTTATGTATCGCATATAATAGATAAAAGGGGAATTTCAAAAGATAATTGGTTTTTAAATGAAGATAGCATTAATATTGTCATGAACGAAGTGACCAAAATAGGATATTATTTTAAAGACAAAATACCAAATTGGGTTTTGGAAAGCCATTAATGAAGCAACCAGGTAAGTGGAGGGAAACAATGAATCCATTTTTACCTACTATCATTGATTATTCGTTTGACACACCAAAGTACCTATTAACAAAGGAAGCAGAAGGTGAACGTCTATCATATATCTTAGGAAATAATGAAAACATGGAATCTTTAAAATACATGGAAGCATATGGAGAATTATTGGCAAATATACATAATGTTCAAATAGAATCAATACCTGTAAAACCAAGAGAATTCGCATTACCCCATGAATTTTATGTTGAAAATGAATTGGAGTATATAGAGCAGTATTTGATAGAAACCAAAATTGAGGATACTAAATGCTTTATCCATGGAGATTGTCACTATGCAAATATTCTATGGAAAGATTATAAAGTATCTTACCTATTAGATTATGAATTATCTGGATATGGAAGTAGAGAGTATGATTTAGCATGGGCTTTAGTGCTAAGACCAGGTCAAAAGTTTTTAAGAACAGAAAAGGAAAGGGAAATTTTTCTTAAATCCTACAGTAGATACCATGATTATTCTAAAGAAGCCTTTGACTATTATATGGTATTGTTTGGAATATTCTTTTATAAGATTAGCCCTGGAAAACAAAATCAAGACTATAGAAATTTTCTTATTCACATGATTAATGATATTATCTCTAAAAATATAAGATAGGGGGACAATTACAAATACCTTAACAAATATTACATCTGTACTCAGTACCGTACTTCATAGTTTAATTGGTAATTATATCAATTTTAATTTGTAAAATCATTTACTAAGTTTTATTGATAGCTCTTCAAACCTGTGAAACATATATAAAGCATAGTAACGAAAAATAATAGTTAGAAAAATGGTGCTAAAATGTAAGGCAATATCATTGATTATTTAGCTAACGGCAAGGAGGATGTTATGAATTATATTCATTATATTTTAAGCTTTTCAATTGTTTTGTTTATATTTATAATAATAACAAAAATTTATATGACCATTACAAACTATATAGGTGAACTGTTCAGAAAAATTTTTATATATTTATGGAAAAAAGTAAGTTAGAGGTGTAATTATTCAATAGATAAAAGAATTGTGTAAGGTATATATTAAACCGTATTTTCAGGAGGTTATGTACTACATTTTGCTATTTGATGTAAGTATCTAAAGTGAAGGATTTCTCAAAGCATGTCTATCAGTAGCATATATTCTTATTGCAGATAAAAATAGTGATGTTAGTTGGTTTGATTTGGATAGACTTACTGAAGATTATTTTGATACTAATGATGTTTATTTGTATATACGTTGATTCATAGGGCTTGGTTCATTAGGGATAACATTATAATAGATTAGAAGAATTATGAAAAGTAAGAAAAATATATATTTTGAAAGAGAGTGGGGAACACATGAGTAGAATAGTTGTGATTTATCAATCTAAATATGGAGCAACGAAAAAATATGCAGAATGGCTAGCAGAGGAATTATCTTGCGATTTAATTGAAACAAAAAAAGCCACAATTGAGCAGATAGAAAAATATGATGTTGTTATTTTAGGAGGTGGCATATATGCCACTGGAATTGCAGGTATTTCTTTTCTAAAAAAACATTATGGAAGGCTACAAAATAAGAAGATTATTGTGTTTGCAGTAGGAGCATCCCCATATGATGAAAAAACAATGGCTGCATTGAAAGAACGTAATTTTAAGGAAGAATTTTCACATATTCCTTGTTTTTATTGTAGAGGTGCATGGAATGAAGAAATTATGTCTTGGAAGGATCGCACACTATGTAATTTGTTAAAAAAAGCTGTTGCAAAGAAAGAGCCTGATACCTATGAACCATGGGAAGCTGCTTTAATGCAAGCAATTGGTTCTAATTTTGACTGGACAGATAAAGAAAATATTAAACAAATTATCGAATATGCGAGGATAAAATGAGGATAAGAGGTGATTATATGCCAGTAGGGGATTATCAGGTTGATATGCATATTCATACTACGGCTTCAGATGGAACTTGGACTGCTGAAGAATTATTAGAGCATATTATAAAAAGCAATATAGGAGTATTTTCTATTACGGACCATGATACTATTGAGAACAGTATAAAGATACTACATTGTATTCCAAATAATATTTGTTATGTTATTGGTGTGGAAATTTCATGCACATATAATAATCAAGAATATCATATAGCGGCATATGATTTTGATTATAAAAATACTAGATTAAATAATCTGCTTAAATTTAATCGAATACAAAGAGAAGAGTTTAATATTAAAGTTATCCAATATGTAAAGGAAATAAATAAGGTAAAGGATATTAAAGATTATTATTCATATCAATACAATAGAAAGAGAGGTGGATGGGATTCTTTAAATTATCTATTAGATAAGAATATAGTTAAAGATCTTAGAGAATATTTTGAAATAATAAAATCAAGTAATGAAAAACTATATTTTAAGAATCCTAAGGAGATAATCGAAATAGTTAAGGATGCAGGAGGGTATTCATTTTTAGCACATCCTAGTGCTTATGAAAAAGGAGAAAAGTTATCATTAGGAGTATTAGAAGAATGGAAGAATTATGGGATTTCAGGTATTGAATGTTTTTCTCCATATTTAAAGAATATGGAAGATGCAAATTATTATTTAAGATTTTGCGAAGAAAATGATTTAATGATTTCAGCAGGTTCAGATTGTCACGGAGAATTTAATAATAGGGCTTTAGGCGTTCCAAAAGTTAATATAGATAAAATAAAATTAGATTTTATTAAAACCATATAGAGATTTTCTAACAAGATATTTACGCAAGGGTGCACTAGGGTACAATCTTAATATAATGTACACCAATTGAATGATGTGAAGCAAAAAAATATTGTGTGAGGTAAGGAAGTATGAAACATATTGAAAATAAATTTACTTTGAAGACAGTTACTGAAGATTTACTTGAAAGAGTATTAAAAATTTATGATACAAATCAAGATTACTTTAAGATTTCAATGAATGGAAAACCTTCAATGAAATCTGTTATTGAAGATAAAAATGAAGTACCACCGGGATTAAATTTGAAAAACAAAAATTATAAATTAATATCATTGAATGGTAGAGATATTGGAATCATAGATTATGTAATGAATTATCCAGATGAAGATTCAATATCTATAGGTTTATTTATGATCAATGGGAATTTTCATAGGAATGGATATGGGAAAAAATTACATTTAATATTATAATTGGGGTATTATGAATT
>CAYMGW010000007.1:288-5573 GCA_964390085.1 uncultured Tissierella sp. | reverse complement strand
TCATTGAAGAGTTCATAACAAATATGAGAAGCGAAGGATATCATAGGATAAGATTAGGTGTCTTAAATGAAAATAGAAATGGATTTGAGTTTTGGACAAGGATGGGATTTATTGTAATAAAAGAGATGTTTAGTACAATTCATCCTGAAAGGAATTGGAAAATTAAAGTTATGGAGAAAATAATTTAAGTAATGTGTATAGGGACTGGTATAGAAGTTTGGTTTTGAATACATTATGCAAAGGATATTTTCGCAAAGCTTGATTATAAAACAACTTTTGTAAAAGAAGTTTTAAATAACTATATAAAGACAATAAAAGGCTGTAGTAATTAGATGATTGCTATAGCCTTTTTATATGTGTATTGCTTAGTATAAGGCTATTAAAGAATATTTTTGGAAAAGAAGGAATTTAGAAAACAATGTAGAATAGTATTAAGATAAACCGTTACCATTTATATCCACCAAGTGTCATAACTTTGGTAAGTCATAGAAGGAGAGGAAATTTTATATGAAAAAAATCGAGCAATGGGAAGAAGAAAAAGAACAATATATTTTAAATAATGAGTTTATACTTAAAAGAGCTAATAAATTTGAATTCGGTATCCATGAAACAATATATTCAAATGTAGATTTAGAGCTAAATTTTAGTTGGGAGAAACAAACTGTAGAGAATACATAAAACAAGTATAAAATTAGACGCTATAGCTTAAGGTTCTTAGAGAGTAAGCACATTTATTTAGGAGGAGGATATAGTTGAATAATATAGATAAACGCAATAGACTTCAAGAAGAATGTTTTTCATATAGAGTATCAAAAGATAATAAAGTATTTATATTTTGGCATGAAAAACAAGTAATGATACTGAAAGGTAAAGATAGTGAGAAGTTTTTAGCTAAAATAGAAAAAGCAGATACAATAGAATCACAGCTAATCATGGCTAAAATTACTGGCAATTTTAAACATGGAAATGAAAAAACAAATAAGAGAAGATAAAAATGAAACTACTGGATGATTTTTACAATCATTTATATGATATGAAGGTGGATTGGCATCTTTGCGGAGGATTTGCCATTGATGTTTTTTTAGGAGAAATAACAAGGAAGCATAAAGATAAAGATATAACTGTTAGTTTTGATGTAGTAATAAATAAACTTGAAAAAGAAAGATATGATTGGTTTATCAATGCTATGAAAATAGCATATCCACAAGGCCATCCATGGATTAAAAAATAGTTCTAATAAAAATAACTTTAAACGAAAAAAAATAAAGCAAGGAAAAAATATATTAATGAGGAGATGATTAGATATGAAGATGGAGGATATTGTTCAGATGGAAAACGAAGAGGATAAAGTTTCAGCTATTTATGATATTTTTGATGAAAGCACAAGATTATCTACAAAGGCAACTCAAGTTGAATTTTTAACAACTGTAAGACAGATTGAAAAACATCTCAAGCCAGGCATGAAGATACTTGATCTAGGTGCTGGAACAGGAGAATACAGTTTATATTTTGCAAGAAATGGACTTAATGTAACAGCAATTGAGTTAGTTGAAAAACATGTTATGCAAATTAAAGAAAAGATTAATTCGAGTATGTCGATTGAAGTATTCCAGGGTAATGCAATGGATATATATATGATTGAGGATAAAAGTTATGATATTGTATTATGCTTTGGGCCATTATATCATTTAGCTAAAATTGAAGATAGAATGAAATGTATAGAGGAAGTAAAACGAGTTTGTAAGGATAATGGAAAAATGTTCTTTGCATTTATTGCAAATGATATGGTTATTACAACTGAAACCATGTGTTATAATCCTAACTTTTTAACTGGCAATACATATAATCATGACAATTTTAAGGTTGTAGATTTTCCGTTTGTTTTTCATACAGTAGAAGATTGTAGAAAGCTATTGAAGGATTCTAATTTAACAATTAATGCGGAAGTTGCAGCAGATGGGTTAAGTGAACTCTTAGCAGATAAGATAAATAATATGGATGATGAAAGCTATAGTCAATGGCTAAATTACCACTATTATTGTTGTGAAAAACCTGAATTTTTAGGTGCAAGCAATCACCTTTTATTTATAGCACAAAAGTAAGCAATAACTATTGGAATAGCACTTATCTTAATTTATATCTAGCGTGATGAAGATTATTTATATAATGGGAGGAAAATCCATATGTACCATATTATTATTGAACAAACACAAGAATATAAAAATAGAATGAAATTTGATCCAATAAAAAACATTTTTAATGAGACAAAATTTAAAAGTCTTGCATATGTCCGAAATTTTCCACATCCTTATGGATGGATTAAAGAATCTGGAACGCCACCAGGACCACACTTAGATGTTATCTTACTATCATCTAAGAAGTATGAACTTGGGGATGAAGCAGCAATTAAAATAGTTGGTTGTTTCGTGCGAAATGATGGGGATAATAAATTGATAGGTATATTGCCAGAACGCTTAGAAACAGATTTTATTGAATTACCCGAATATGAAAAGGTTGATTTGAGAAGGCTATATCCTCATGTTAATGACGGAGAAGGATGGTATGGTGTTGTGAGGGTAAGAGAAATAATTGAAAGTTTTTTCAAAAGAAACCATTGAACAAAAGAATTGTAGAAGAAGCAATATTCAAAGGAAGTGGAAAACATGAGAAAAATTGATTTTTATTATTGGGGAGATCAATGTCCCCATAATTATAAAATAAGGGAGTTATTGGGTGATTTTACAGATGATGGAAGGTGTAAAATTAATTTATTTGATATATCAAAAGATCATAAGATTGCTCAAAATTTAAATATATTTTCTCCCAATATGATTGTTATTGATGATAAATTAAGAAGGCATGGGCCAATTTCTATAGATGACTTAGAAAGCATATTAAATGGAATTATACCAAAGGCAAGGCCTTATAATGTTAAAATAAGCAATAATATTATTATAGGAGATATAAAAGATTTAACAGAAGAAACAATTATAGATACTTGTCTTCTATGTTCTTCTTCTAAGAAAAATATTTATTGTAATCAGAAAGGAAATTGGATAAAAACTCTAAGGAGAAAATATAATCTACCATATATAGGAAAACTCCATTACTTAAATAAAGTTTGTATTGGAGGAGCAGAATTTGTTCCTTCAGTAGCAGTTCCATATTCTGTACCAAAAGCTGATGATGTAGCATTTCTTACATGTTCTTTTACTTCTAGTGAAGATGGTGATTATAAGACATATCCATTGCAAAGGCTAGAGGAAGAATTACCTGAATTAGGATTTAAATATATAATAGCTATAGCCTCTGAGAATACTCCATTTCCAAATGGTCCGCTTGATTGGTTTATAGATAAAGGATATACAGATTTAGGTTTTATATATAACGAAGAAAGACATTTTGCTAAGATGCATTTAGTAAAGAAGGATTTGATAGATATATAGGCAAATTAGATACAGTTTTGTGTAAAAATGAATTTAGTTAAAATATTTCAAGATATACTGCGTAGATATTATTTAATTTTTTCTGGAGGAAGAACTTATGATTAACATTATAGGAAATAGAATTTATTTAAGAACATTTACGAGAGAAGAATATCATCAATTTTGGCAATCATATATCCCAGATCCAATTATGGATCCCAATCCTTATATTTATAATAAAGAAGAAGTAGATACAGGATATGATTCTATCACTCAAAAAGAATCATGGTATCCAAGAGTAGGGATTTTTTTATCAGATGAAACATTAATAGGTGAATTATCTTTTAAAAGGATTAATCATGAAAAAAGCCAGTGTGAACTTGGGATTGCACTTGTCAATGATAAATATAAGGGGTTAGGATATGGAACAGAAGCAGTTGAAATGGCAATAGATTATGTATTTTATACCCTTAAACTCAAATATATATATGCTGACACAATGGGTTCTAATTTTAGAATGCAAAGGATACTTAATAGATTTGGGTTTGAATTTATAAATAGAGAAGAGCATTTTTATGATATGCATGATAGGTGGGAAGATAAACTGAACTATATGCTAAGAAGCCCAAATAAATTTTATAGTTTTTGTAATTAAAAGCTTTATGCTTTGAATTTTGGTAATAAGGAGGTAGATAGTATTGACATATGGGAATCATGAAATTAGTATAAAGATGGCTGTTTTGGGGGGAACTGCATCTTTCCTTATATTATTGATTGCAACAGCTATAGATATAGTTGTTTGGAGAAAGCTTACAACTGAATTTTCCAATTGGTTAAATATAATTACAATGATTGCACTTAATATAGTATTCTTTAAGACATTGGAAAATAGGAGTGGATTTGAGATAAGAATTCTTCGAAATACTTCCTTCAATGGAATAATATTAGCAGTTGGTTGCGCAGTTTTATTTTATTTTCTATTAGATAAGTTCTTGGATCCGATATTTGAGTCTATTTTTTCAAAAAGCGAGGCTAATTTTCAGGAACAACTGGACTCCCTTAGACGAGCACCGATGACAAGCTTTATACGAGTATGTCTTATTGCACCAATTGTAGAAGAAGTATTGATGAGAGGTTATGTATTAGGAGGATTATCCAATAAATATGGAATTGTATTAGCATTACTGGTATCATCTATATTATTTGCATTACTATATTTTAATATGGTTCAAACATTATCAGCATTAATTTGTGGACTGATTTTAGGGATATTATATATTTATACAGGTTCTATATTTACTTGTATTCTAGCTCATACTTTATACAATACGATATCATACTTTACAACTATATACTCTATATATTAATTAAATTAAAGAGATTTACAAGATATAATAGGAGGGAAATTTAGATGGAAATATTAGTGGTAAGACATGGACAGTCTGTTGCTGACTTAGAAGATAGACATGAGGGACGAGCGGATTTTGAGCTTACGGAGTTAGGTTGTAGACAAGCAAGAGCTGTTGCAAATTGGATAAAAGAGCATTACGAAATTGATATTATTTTAAGTAGTCCACTTAAAAGAGCAGCAAAAACAGCTGAGTTCATAAGTGCGGAAATAGGTATAGATATAATATTTAATGATGAATTGATGGAGTGGAACAATGGTTTATTAGCAGGTTTGCTTCGCTCAGAAGCAAAAGAGAAGTTTCCTCTACCAGAAGGTGGAAGAAAGCCACATGATGAATTTGCAAAATCGGAGTCATATATTAATTTTAGAGCTAGAGCGGAGATGTTTTGGTCAAAGTTTATAGATAAATATGGGAAAGAAGAAAGCAATACAAGAGTTTGTATAGTTTC
>CAYMGW010000007.1:0-278 GCA_964390085.1 uncultured Tissierella sp. | reverse complement strand
GGAATGATAAATATGCTTTTTAGGAGCTTTATGATGCTACCAGTTAATACCGATTCATATATAAGTACTGGTGATACGGGGATACATTTATGGAAAATAAGTGGTAGTGACAGAAGAATCATATTTTTAAATAGGCAGGAACATTTATTAGGGTTAAATGAAGAGTAAATATATATTTATTAGTTGTTAGGAGGGAATTGTATGATAGAAATACCAGAAGCTATTACCTTATCATGTCAAATAAATGAAACATTAAGAGGCAAAAAAATTAATGATGT
>CAYMGW010000006.1:0-15437 GCA_964390085.1 uncultured Tissierella sp. | reverse complement strand
TTTTTTCTTCTCTATTCAATGGTTTGTTTTCACTTTCTAGTGGCGCATATAAAAAAACAAGAAATATTGAGGCTACCATAGATATTAAAATATAGTATTGCTGGTAACTCATTGGTAGAATTTTTACTAGGGCAATTGAGGCGAAGACTAAAATTAAAGTTCCTATAAAGCAATTCAACACAGTTTTTGCATGATACCCACCAGCTTGAATACGTAATCCGCTAAAATATAAAATAAACACAACTGTTTCCTTTATCAAGCCAGTGAAGATTGCTATGACCATAATTCCTAAAGCCTTAAAAACAGTTGCTAAAAATAATTTCAAACCAAAACAATATACTTCTCTATCCTCTTCTTTTATAATATTTTTAATACATAATTTTTCTAATATTATTTTGCATATGTAGTCTGTCATGTAATTAACACCCACCTTACTACCATAAGCTGATATTGACATATGGTGATTTTTCATAACTAACTAATGTCTTTATTATATCACTGCTAAACATCAATATATAGGATTGTATTTAGTCTTTTCCCAACATTTCTCGTCATAATTCAACATTTAATATACATAACCCATAAAAAATACCTCCAAGTAGATAATCTAATTTTTAATTAATTAGACTGTCTACTTTGGAAGTATCATATCATTTCACTGGCACCTTTTCATTTATTTTCTATTCTTATCTTAATTTCATTTCAATATCAAATATCCCTTCCCACTTGTTAAATATTGGCCTAATAATATGAGGTCCTATTTTAGATATAATAACTAACTGAGAATTTTCATATTCTACATCTATAGCCTTAAAGTCGATCCTCTTACCTACTACATCTACTTGATTCCATCCATCTTCAAGCTTTAGAAATCCCTTTAATCTATAAGCATCAGATTTTATAGAATCAATAAATTTAATTAAATCATTCTTTTCTATCTCACCATCATAAGTAAGCATTAATGTTTTAGGTTTTGTTTCTGGAATATTTGTAGAGTCCTCATTTTCAGCCCAATTATATTTCATCAAATCTTTTTGTCACAGCCTGCTCCTAATATCTTTATTATCATTTTTCCACTCCTTTTTTTCCTAATCCATCTTTAAAAAAGTCAATCAAGTAATTTGCTTCTGTAGCATATTCATCTACATCTATAATATTTGAAATCTCATGTAGATTATTTAATAGATAGCTTATCATACTTTTAATAAATTTACTTGGCAAATCTTCTCTAAGTTCCCCTTTTTTATATGCATTATCTATTAGAACATCTAGGTAATCATTGTTTTGAAAACTATATTTTTCTTTTATCTTATCAAATATTGGATTATTTAAATCTTTTAAATAACTCTTAGAAAACCTATCTATTTCTGGTCTGTAATGTGCAAATTCTATGCCTACTTTGATCATTGCCTTTAATAATGTAAATATATCTTTATTAAAATCTTCAGGATTTATTCTTTCATTAAAGAAATTCATCTTTTCTTGAGCTAGAATATTATATAAATAAATATATAAATCTTCCTTGTTCTTGAAATGATAATAAAATGTCCCTTTACTTATTCCAGCTTCCTTTAAGATGTTATTTAAAGAAGCATTATCGTAACCCTTATCTCCAAATTCAATTAAAGCTGCATTTATTAGTTCCTGTCGTCTTTCAAAAGATTTTTCCTTTTTTCCCTCCAAAACACTGCTCCTCTCTATTACACTCTTGTCTTTTTAATGAATAATAAATAGGACAATATATTTAATATTACCATATAGAGCAATCCTATAAAGTAATACTGATTATATGAAAGATATAGATTCCCACCTCTAATTATACTACTAATTGCTTTAGCAGACCAAAATCCCGGGGCAAAGGAAAAGAATAACTCCCTTGCTCCCTTAAAGAATAATGCAACTATTGGAAAAATCATTATACTTCCTCCAACCTTCATAACCGCAAAACCTTCAATCTTATTTTTTGCAAAAGAGTTAATTAGAAGTCCAGATATTGGTGCTTCTAAAGATGCTAGCAAAGATATAGGAATTATATCCTTCATAGAAAGAGCACCAACCTTTGAAAACCACATTACAAATATAGTAGCTACAACGCAAAGCAAATACACTGCAATTAATCTGAAGCTTAAAAACTGATGGAGACTTAAGGGTGTCACTTTAATATTAGTTAGTACATTGTCATCCCTATCTTCTAATATAGAAAATCCTATTAATGCTCCATAGGCTATTGGTACAAATAATACTAAAATAACTAAGATTAAATCATTGAAGGGCACAAAATTGAATCCATATTTCTCAGATATCCAAGGTAAAAAATATCTACCAAGTAACCCAAATATAATAGGATATACCAACATAAATCCCATCAGGGAATCTCTGCTCCATTTTTTTATCTCTGATTTTAAAAAGCTTACATACATGATTATTCACCACTTTCCTTTAGAGCATAAGCATCAAATTTTTTCCATACTAAATAAAATAAAACTACAGAACCTAATATTAGATAAATCAGCGATACTATTATCTCCCAGGACTTAGCCTCACCAGCTGCTCCCATTAGAATCATAAGGGAGGATTTAGTTGGTAATACGTACACTGCCTTTCTAAATATCTCACTTGTAACAATATTAAACTCCACTAGTATAACTGGCAATAGAAAAACAAGAAATACTTTCATAATTGTCATAACTAAATCAGTAAAATCCTTTGAATAATAAGTCAATAAAAAGCCTATTAGAGAGTGAAAGAATGCTACTAATATAACTGCTCCCAATAATATAAAATAATTTATCTCTACGATTTTAAAAAGCTTTGAATATATATACATAATAGTTAAAGACAATATACTAGGAATAATATTAGAAATCATCTTTGTCAGTAGATATTCAGATTTAGAAATAGGTAATACTAGTATAGATCTAATGGTTGCCTCATCTCTTTCATAGATGAATGTAACCCCTACTAATAACATTGCCATAGTAGTTACATCTATAAAAATTAGTTGGGGTATTAATTTGGTTACATTTTCTATATCTAAAAAATGAAGTAATCCTACCCACATAATTGATACAAAAAGAGATGCAGCAAGAAGATTATATCTTTTAAGTCTAAGGAGTTCACCTTTCACTAAAGCAAAAAATTTACTCATCTCTAGTCACCCCAGTCACCTTTATAAATATATCATCTAGGGTATTTTCCTTACTATGAATAGTTATTATTTCTCTCTCTTTAATAATATCTGTAAAATCATCATTATTTCCTAGATTGTCTAGACTAAAGGTAGATTTAATAACATCATCCCCATCTCTATATTCAACATCTACCTCTCTAGAGCCATATTTTAATTTTAAGTCCTTTGGAGTACTTATTTCAGCAATTTTCCCACTAGCCATAAATGCTACTCTATCACAAAGTTCATCTACATCATTCATTAAATGAGTAGTTAGTAAAACTGTACCACCTTGCTCTTTAAATTCCTTGATTATTTCCTTAATTATTCTAGCATTTTTTGGATCAAGTCCATTGGTAGGCTCATCTAGAAATAATATTTTAGGGTTATTTAACATAGCTCTGACAAAATTAAGCCTTACCTTCATGCCCTTAGAGAATTCGGCTATCTTTTTCTTTCTATGATCATAGAGTCCAACTCTTTTTAAAAGTTCATCTGTATCTATTGTAGAAGTATATAGTTTCTTAAAAAAATCTAGATTTTCCTCTGCAGTTAATTTCGAAAAATGCACTGGCATTTCAAAACCTACTCCAACTTCCTCAAAATAACTATTATTATAGGATTTTAAATCCTTTCCTTTATAAAGTATCTCTCCTTTATAACCACTTAGGAGTTTAATGAGTAGCTTTTGAGTAGTAGACTTTCCAACACCTGAAGGGCCTAACAGACCAAATATCTCTCCATCCTTTATCTCAAATGATATTCCTTTTATGGTGTCTTCTTTATTCTTAGGGTACTTAAAAGTTAAATCGTTAATTTTATACAATTTGATCACTCCTTTTATAGACCATACGGTCTAGACTGGTAAGTCTATTGTACCTCTGATTTTTTTATTTGTCAATCAAAATACATCTATTAAACTTATCCCATAAATAATCATAACCGTTAATGATAACTTATGCATTCTTACAACTAGATAAGATGTTTTTATCTTTTATTCTTTGTGAAACTGTAAACTTTCTTTGTTCTAAATTCGATTTCTATGAAATATTATTATACTGTATGTTAAAAATCTAAAAACCGGGAGGTGGGCTTATGAGCTATGAATTTTGGATAGAAGCAGAAAAATTCTTATACGATTCTTTTTTCCTTCGTTTAATTATCCTAGGTCTTGTTTTCATATTTATAGTCAACAGATTAACGTTTATAGGACATAATAATAGCAAAGCTTCTAATATTATATTTTCTATTATTATTATCTTTTTCATTATCTTTGGTGTAAATACCATAGCAAAATTTAATAAATATAAGGTATTGTACAGTCATAATAGATATATTAATTACGGTGTAAGAAATAATAAAAAAGCCATTTTTACATATCATTACCCTGACCATTGGGAAACTAGTATCTATAGTAAATTGTACTTAGCAGATAATTTTAGAAAAGCTGGAATATATGAGGAAGAAATAGTAACCGAGGATGTTAAATTTCTTGGCAGAGATGAAGATAACTTTTATTTTCAGGACAGAGATCAGATAATATATAGAAAATTAGGAGACCATTTAGAAATCGTTGACGATATTTCGAAGCCAATAAGAGAAGGAATAACATTTTGTTTAATGGATTCACGATTTGAAGACATTGGATTTAACGAAAAGTCTCCTTATACTTATCTCTTATGCTATAAGATACCTAAAAATGAGTCAAATAAAAAATTTAAAAATCCTGAAAATTTACAAATTTTATTAGAAACAGAAATTACATCAGGTTGGCTCAATCCTCTATCCTCCAATACACCTTCTTTAATCAATGAAGAAAATAAATAAATTTCTAGTATAGAAAAAAATTAAATAGCTCAAAATAAAGTCTAATGATTTTCACCATTAGACTTTTTCTGGTTTATTTAATTAAAATTTTCCTATTTTGCTTTTTCAGGGGTGTCAGATAATAAACCAACCTTCTCCCATCCCCAATCATCATTCATAGGGTCTACATCCCAGTAGTTAACTCTATTATTAAGTGCTGTTAAACCAATTCTATAGTGAGTTGGAGCTACTATAACTTGCTCCATAGCATATTTTTGCCAATCATGATATGCTTTTACCATGTATTCGTTATCCATTCCTGTTGGCCCAAATGCATCATTTGAATTAATAGCTTTAATTAATCTATCGTTTTCATCTGATGCGAATCTTGCATAGTTAAACATAGCGTCTCTTCCCCATAGTCCTGATGGTTCTGGGTTAGAACCTACTGCCCAAGCTGCCATGTATAGATCTATATCTTCATTATCTTCTTCAACCATATCGTAGAATGCATTCATCTCTATTAATCTGCCATTTTGTAATACTACATCTAATCCAACATCTCTAAAGTTTTGAATATAGAATTGAGCCAATGGTTCAGCTATCTCTCCACCTGCCATTGCAAAGTAGTTGATTTGTAGCTTGTTACCCTTTGGATCTTCTCTAAATCCATCTCCATCTATATCTTTATAACCAGCCTCATCTAGTATTTGTTTTGCTTTTTCTGGGTTATATGGATAACCTTCTTGCTCATTATTCCAGAAACTAGCATGATATGGTGTAATTAGTGAATTAGCAGGTATTCTCAAATTATTATAGAACAATTCTGCCACTTCTTCATTATTCATAGCATAAGCTATTGCTTGCCTTAATTTCACATCAGCTAATTTTTTATTTGGATCTGCCTCAACTTGTTTGGTTTCTGTATTCCACTTTCCATGTTTAAATCCTAGATATCCTAAAGACCTACTCATAGTTGATGTTAAAGTGATATTGCTTAAATCCTTGTAATCTGGATAACTATTAACATTGATTCCATCAACTATATCAAATGTTCCCGCCTTCAATGCTTCTACAATAGTATCTGGACTTGTTCTCTTTGCTACAATCTTATCTACCTTTGGTTTTTCTCCAAACCAATACGGATTTGGAACATATTCTACTGATTCTCCAGGTACTATATTGGAAATCATAAATGGACCATAAGATAACGGTTTTATTCTAACTTTGTCATGTGCTTCCATTTCATCTATTGGAATATCTTTTAGATAATGTGCTGGTTCAGCTTGATAAGTAAGACCTGCACCCCATAATATTCCTGGTGTAAACTCATAGAAGCTTACCTCAAGAGTTTTATCATCAATTTTCTTAAGTCCTGAAATAGTATCTGCTTTTTCTTGGTTATAGTCAAGCATACCTACAACATTGTGATAATCACTGTCAAATCTAACTCCTGGATAATCTTTGTGTCCTATACTATTGTATACAAAGATTAAATCATCAGAAGTTACAGGTACTCCATCAGACCAAGTTAAATCCTTGTGAATCTTGTAAGTAGCAGTTTTAGCTTCTCTGTTGAATTCAACATCACACCATCCGCCATTTACTATTTCTTTGTTTGGACCTGATTTCATAAATCCTGATTGTAGAGGCTCTGCTAATTGACTATCTACAGCATTTGAAGATAAGAATTCATTGAAAATACCTTCAAATGGAGTAGCCGTTACTATAGCAACATTAAGTGTACCACCTACTGTTGCCCCATCTTTTTTAACAGTCATTGGGTGAGGTAAATCTATACCACCCGAACTTGCAACTGGTTCTTCTTTTTGTTCTTCTTTGTTGTCATCTGGCTTTTGTTGTTCTTCTTCATTATTAGATATTGGCGGATCTTGGTCTACTGGCTTTTTGTTACAGGATGTCAATACAAGTACTAATACCAGTAGTAGTGGAATAATAATTTTCCAACTTCTTTTCATTTTAACTTCCCCCTTCTTTAACCTAATCTTTGTTTTGCGTCGGACGCCCTTTTAACAGCTTGCCCAACGTAATTTATACACAGCATCATTACTAATATCAATAACGATGCGGGTAACCATAACCATAGTTTTCCTGTCATTGCACCTGGAGTTCTTGCATAGGAAACCAAAGTTCCAAGTGATGGTGTGGCTGGTGGTAAACCAAATCCTAAGAAGGATAATCCAGTTTCCATTCCTATGTTACCTGCAAATCCTAAAATCAAATCAACAATAATAATTGAACTGATGTTTGGAAGAATTCCAGTAAACATAATCTTCAAATCACTTGTTCCCATTATCCTAGAAGCATTTATATAATCTCTTCTGTTTTCTGATAATGCCTTGCTTCTTACTAATCTAGTCATTCCAGTCCAATAAAATATACTCATAATAAATATGAAATGCCACATAGTATATTTTGGAATAACAACTACGAAGGTAATGATAAGCATAGTTGTAGGCAATATAGAAATAAAATCACATACTCTCATTATCATATTATCTACCTTCCCACCATAGAAGCCTACAATCAATCCCATAATCACTCCCATTGTAGAGGTTAATATAGTAACAGCAAACCCTATTAAAATGGAATTTCTTGCACCTATTAGCAATTGTCCTGCAATCGGTCTTCCACCAATATCTGTTCCTAAAATAAATTCTTTGCTAGGTGCTTTATATTTATTTCTCAAATTTATCCTCATAAGTTCTTCTTGATCTATTAGAAAAGAACCGACTATTACAGTGGTAAAAATAATAACTAACATAATAAGACATAATGTTGCCAGCTTATCAGCCCTAAATTCTCTTTTTATTACCTTCCAAAAGGAGGGTACCTCACTAACGGATTTTAATGATTCTTCATCTATTTTAGAGGCAACGTTTTTTACAACATCTTTTTCTTTACTCATATCTGCTCCCCCTATTCTATCCTTATTCTTGGATCAACAATGGTCATGATTATATCTGACAACAAACTTCCAAATAATGTCAAGACACCAAATAACAGAACCAGAGCATTCATTACTGCATAATCTCTACTGGTAATCGAAGATATAAATAGTTCCCCCATACCTGAGTAGCTAAATATTGTCTCGATAAAAATGGAACCACTTAAAAGTCCAGTAATGGTAAATCCAAAGAATGCAGCTATTGGAAGTAATGAGTTTCTAAATATATGATGACTATAAACCTTGTTTATAGGAACTCCCTTACTTCTTGCAGTTTTTACATAGTCTTGAGTTTTAGCATCTATTACTTCGTTTCTAAGATATTGTATAGTTCCTGTAGTCCTTAAAACGGCAGCCGTAATCGCAGGTAAAATCATATGATGTAGTCTACTAAGAACATAAGCAAATGTACCCTTTTGAACTCCTATTTCTACAGAACCTGTGGTTGGGAACCACCCAAATTTATATCCAAATATTGCTAAAAGCATTAGTGCCAAAATAAATGAAGGTATAGCATAACTAATAAAATTATATATAATTACTCCTTTATCAAAACGTGAATTATTGTATCTTCCAGCATATATTCCAAGTGGTATTGCTATTAAGTATGTCAATATTAAAGTCAATAATGACAACCATAATGTATTTACGGCTCTTGCCCCAATTAATTTTTCAACAGGCATTTTGTAAGTATAGGATTGCCCAAATTCCCCCTTTGTAATGATCTTAGTAACCCAATCCTTATACTGCTCAGGTATAGGTTTATTTAAGCCATGCTTTTCTCTTAATTGTGCAATAACCAGTGGATCCATATCTGGAGTTATTAAACCTGTAAAAGGGTCTCCAGGCATCATCTGCCCTAGTGCAAATACAATTAAACTCAATATTATAATCTGAGGTATCATCAATAGCACTCTACGTAATACTGTTTTCCACATTTTACAAATCCTCCTTACTTTTTACCGCAACATAGTGAGTCTTAGAAATTTGAACTAAATCGAACACTCTTCCTTTTTCATCATAGAATAGATGCTCTCTCTTTTTGTATTCCTGTTCTACTTTAATTCTATTATTTCGAAGTTCTTCTCTATTTTCAGCATTAATTTCCGGAATAGCCGCAATCAGCCTTTTAGTATAAATATGCTGAGGATTGTTGTATATATCATCTCGTGTACCTGCTTCCACAAACCTTCCTCTATACATGATGTATATGTAATCACACATATGTTTTACTACGCCTAAGTCATGAGATATAAAAAGATAGCTTAAGCCAAAATCTTTTTGTATTTCCTTTAAGAAATTTAACACCTGTGCCTGGACTGATAAATCAAGGGCCGAAACAGGTTCATCTGCAACGATTAATCTTGGATTCAGAGATACGGATCTTGCTACACCTATTCTTTGTCTTTGTCCTCCTGAGAATTCATGAGGATACCTATATAAAGCATCAGCAGGCATTCCGACTATATTTAATAATTCTAAAATTTTTTCTAGTTCTTCTTCTTTTGTCAGTTTTTCATAGTTTCGAATTGGCTCAGCGATAATATCTCTAATCCTCTTTTTAGGGTCTAAACTAGATAAAACATCTTGGAATATCATTTGAACATCTTTGTTATATTCTACTTTTTTTCTTACCCTTTTGGTATTAACTAGTTGTCCATCATATAAAACTTTTCCACCTGTGGGTTTTTCAAGTCCAACAATGGCTTTTCCGATTGTGGTTTTTCCAGAACCTGATTCACCAATAAGCCCATAGGTCTTCCCTTCTTCGATTGAAAAACTAACTCCATCAACCGCATAGGTATAATCTTTTATAGTATTAAAAAAACCTCCACGAATAGGAAAATGAACTTTTAAATCATTAATTTCTAGGAAACTCATTTTGACAACCTCCTTCATTTTCGAAGTGGAAATTTTCCCAACAGGTACATCTTACAAAATGATTCTTTAAAACCTCATGAAGTTCAGGATTATCTTCATGCTCTGATTCTGCTATCCAAGGAATCCTTGGTGCAAAACGACATCCTTCCCTTGGCAAATTTTTCAAAGATGGAACCATCCCCTGAATAACATGTAACTCTGCCCCTACTAAATCAGACTGAGGTATTGATTGTAGTAATGATCTTGTATAAGGATGAAGAGGATTACTAAAAAGCTCCTTTGCCTCAGCAATCTCAATAAATTGTCCAGCATACATTACAGCAACTCTATCTGCCATCTGTGCAACTACTCCCAAATCGTGAGTAATCAGAATAATCCCAGCATTGATTTTATTTTTAAGTTCCATTAATATATCCAATATCTGAGCCTGTATTGTAACATCTAAGGCAGTAGTAGGCTCGTCGGCTATAATTATATTAGGATTACAAGAAAGAGCAATAGCAATTAAAACTCTTTGCCTCATACCACCTGATAATTGATGAGGAAACTGATTAGCTATTCTTTTAGGATTAACTATCCCTACTTGATCTAAAAGCTGTAACATTCTTTCATATCTTTGATCACTATTCAAATTAGTATGATAGATTAAAGACTCTTCTATCTGTTTCCCAATCCTATGTAATGGATTTAATGATGCTAATGGATCTTGAAAAATAAAGCCAATCTCCTTACCTCTAACTTTGTTAAATTGTTCCTCAGAATAATTAACCATGTTTTTGTCATCATAAATTATTTCGCCACTGACTTTAGTGAAGTTCTTATCGTGTAGTCCTACTATAGAGTTAGCAATTGTACTTTTACCACAACCAGATTCTCCCACTATTGCTAGTAACTCATTTTCGTATAACGAGAAGGAAACTCCATCTACTGCATCAAAATACTCATCTTGAAATCTAAAGGCAGTGTGTAAGTCTTTGATCTCTAATATTTTTTTATTTTCCATTTTCCATCTCCCATTTCCTTTCTTAATATATTTATTTACTAGTGCATTATATAAATTTAAACACTAATATTTATTCTTTAGATATCTTCACTAAATAAAATATAAAAACAAATGTAACCTTAGGATTTATTCCATAAATATTTAGTAATAAGATCTTTGAACTATAGATTCTTTTCTTTAGTTTTTTAAATTAAAGCCCTCTGTTTACTATGTATTGGCATTATATCTGATATATTACTTACTGATAAAAGCTTTAAAAATGCTAATTAAGTAGTTTATTTTTACTATGCTCCCTAAACACCCTTATTAGATTATACTAAGACTAATATGTCATTTATGCCTATATCTTCATATTAAATAATATTTTAGTAACTATAATATATTTATAAGGAAATGGAGGATTGAAAATACTAAGTTATAACACAAAATAATATATTTTTTAAGAAATATTAGTATAAAAAAAAGAACCCTAAGGTTCTTTTATATTCCATCAACTGCTATATCATAACAATTAAGTATCTTCAAAGTATTATTTCCATCACCATATACTAATTCTCCCTTATACTTAGGGAAATTTTCACTACCTATTTGGATAGTATTCCATTTTACATTTCCTCTTAACTCTTCTTCATTATTAGCAGTAGTTTCTACTTTAACATTTAAATTTTCATTTATTCTTACTTTTAATCTGTCAATATTATCCACTATTAAATTATTATCTAAACTATCGATTATCAAGTCTAAATCATTACCACCATTCATCTCTACTTCTTTATTATCCGGTATTGTAATATTTAGATTTCTAAGATTATACTTCTCCTTAAAGCTTACATACATTATAGTACCTGACTTATTTATATTAATATAGTCTTCATCTAACATTTTCTTAGCATTTTCTTCACTATCTGATGTTATACTAATAGAACCTGAAGACATTATTTTGTTGCCTTTACCAGTTCTAACAGTTAAGTCCGTATATCTTGGTCCATCTATCACTATCTTTTCTATACTGTCTTCAACTGTATATTCTTCAAAAGGCAACTCATAATTATATGTTTCTAAGGATATCTTCGTTTTTATCCACTTCATTGCTCCAGTTTCAACAAGACCATAAATACCTATATTAACTGCTAATATAACCATTACAATAAATACTGAAAATATATCATATCTTATTGCTATACCCTCCTTTTCCTTTTTCTCTTTGAAATTAAACCAAAGAATCTCTCCACCTAATAAAATTAATATACTCGGCCAAAATTTTATAGCTAGTTCCACAGCTGATAATTTATTGACTTGAGCTATAAATATCAATATTCCAAATCCAATTAAAACTATAGCCATAGATATGGTTCCTACCCTCCTAGTCTTCATTTTCCTCATCCTCCTCTGTGTCTATATCTACAACATTTTTATTTTTTTGAAGTATTTTTATTCCACCAATTATGAATATCAAGGACACTATTGAAGTTTGGATATAGTTTCTTATTTGATATACAATTTGATAATCAATATATGTTGATAGGATGGATGACAGGATTGGATAGAGTATCTTTTGCAATGCAACAAGCAATCCTATTCCAATAAGTCCTTTACCTACATATTCAGGTTTAATACTTGGTAAAAACTTTGTTATATCCATGTCTTCTAAATCACTTCCATTGAGTGTATGGAATGCATCAAAGAAAGAATAAAACCAAATCAGTGGCAATAAAAATAGTAAAAAACTTAAATTGAGCCATCCCATAAAAAATATAGCAAAGAAAAATCCTCCCATTAACACTAATCCCTTTTTCTGATAGCCTAGATACATATGGCCTGCTCCTGGTATAATAGATAAAGCCAAAGTAATAATCTTTTTGTTCGAAGTTCTTGTTTCTTCTGAGTTCCAATCGTCTTGTATTTTTGAACTGTCATTGCTATATCTAATGTCATTGATTATAGAAAATGATTCTATTAAAGCTACTAACCAAATAATTGGCACTGCTCCCATAAGTATCATAGGTGCACTGCTATTAAACATAATAGACAACCCTACTGATCCAATACATATTGCACCAAATATGATTAGATAAATGAATCCTCTATCAGCATATCCTAAATAAAAATGAGATAATCCAGGTATAAATGACAATAAAAATGTAATAAATTTGCTTTTTTGTCTCATATTATTAATCCTCCTTTACTTTTTTAAACTGAAAATTGTTTATAAACATAGAAGTTTTATTTGTTATTTCTTCTGTAAAATCATATATCCTATTTGCTTTAAATCTACTTTCCTCTATAGATACATTTGCCACGAGCTGTGGTACAGTATCTACCATTTTCCCAAAAAATCCTCCTGCTGTTAAAATAATGGCTACTGATGCTACTGCTGCATAATATATAAAGAAATCCTTAGGTATTTTTTTCTTTGTTGTTTTGTTTATTGATTTCTTTATAGGAGTAATATTTTTAATACTATCTAGAACCTTATCTGTAAAGTCTTCTGGAATAAAAGCTCCTGCATTTTCTATATCTTCTTCATCTATGAGAGAAAGAAAAATTTCCATACATTCATCACATAAAGTTAAGTGCTCTTCCATTTTTTTATGAAGCTCATCATCAATAAGATTGTTTTTATATAAAACCCATTCTACATAATCATAATGTCTCATGATCTTTCCCTCCATTTCTCTTTTAACATATTCCTTCCTCGATATAGCCTTGAGGCTATGGTTTTAACAGTTGTTCCCTCTTCTACTGCAATTTCTTCATAGGATTTTCCCTGTAAGTAAAACTTTATTATTGTCTCTTCGTATATTTGAGGAATAGACTTGCACAATGCCGATATTTCCTCCTTTTTTTCTTTTTCTATTAAAATTTCTTCTGGAGTATGGTTGTGGCTAAATTTAGGATTATCTACTAACTCCTCACCATCTTCCATTACTTCTTCTCTAAATTTACTGTTTTTCTTTCTAAGCCAATCTATAGATTTATTTGATGCAATTTTGCCAATCCAAGCTTTAAAATTATTGGATTCATAAGTTGGGAGAGAGAGATAAACCTGTAAAAATACTTCCTGTGCCACATTTTCCACTTCATTATAATCTTTAATAAAATTTAGAATAATTGCAAATACATAGTTTTTATAAAGCTCAACTATCTTAGCAAAGGAATCTTGGTCTCCTTCCAATGCCTGTTTTATTAATCTTAATTCATTTATCATATCTCCCCTCCTTCCTTATATTAATTATAACGGAAATAAAAATAAAAATACTGCAAAAAAAGAAGAACTTTTCGTTCTTCTTTTTCAAAACAGGTTATTGATAAATATATAATTGCTCTAAGCTGTAATTTTGTAATTTCCCTTCATATACAAGATTTAATTCTCTACATTCTCTAAAGTCTCTTGGTGATGTTAGGCCTGTGTGTTTATCAATTAATTTTATTCCACTTTTTCTGAGTAATGAAGATACGAATTGAGAACAGAAATAATTATATTTCCTCTCAATAGGATAACTTACCATAACGCCCAATAATCCAATTAAATTATATCCATATTTCTCTCCATCTTTTTTAAATCTTTCTAGTTCTTTCATTAATCTTCTATATTGTAGACTATTTATCTCTAAGGAGTATAATGCACATCTAGTTTCTGGAAACCTAGCATAGGTACCATTGACTATATCTTCCTTTACAAATCCTGCGAAAATTGGATTTTTAGGTCTTAGTCTTCCAAAGCTATATAATTCCTTTAGTTCTTTATCAAAAGCTATAGATACATGTGTATATGGCTCTTTTGTATAAACATTAATACATTTAGATAACAATGAACCACTATGTGTAAGTAAAATATAAATTGTATGCTTTTTTATAAAAATGCACCTCCAGTCTAGCACATTAATATTCTTTCTATTCATATTACATTGTTTTTGTAATTATTTCAATAGAAATATATCGTGCCTAATTCTAATAATAATAACGAAGGAAAAAAGATTATTACTGCAAATAAAAAAATCTCTTTTCTCTAAAATTTAGAGAAAAGAGATTAAATTAATTTTCTACATTCTAATAAATGCTTCTGGTCCAATAGGAAGTCCTATTAAGAACCAGATTATTAACAATATTGACCAAGATATTAGGAATAACAAAGAATAAGGTAACATAGTAGAAATTAGAGTTCCTATTCCCATATCCTCATCATATTTCTTCGCAAATGCTATAATAACTGCAAAATATGACATTAATGGTGAAATTATATTTGTTGTGGAGTCTCCTATTCTATACGCAACTTGAGTAAATTCTGGAGAATATCCTATTTGCATTAGCATTGGAACAAATATAGGTGCCATAATAGCCCATTTAGCTGAAGCTGACCCTATAAATAGATTTATAAAGGCTGTTACTAATATAAATCCTATAATCATAGTAATACCTGTCATCTTCGTTGCGGATAAGAAATCTGCTCCATTTACAGCTAATATTGTACCTAGATTTGTCCAAGTAAAATAACTTACAAACTGAGCTGCAACAAAGGCTAATACTAAATATCCCCCCATTGAAGCCATAGCCTAACCCATAGCATCTACAACGTCCTTATCATTTTTAACTGTTCCAGAAGCTATTCC
>CAYMGW010000005.1:14777-16924 GCA_964390085.1 uncultured Tissierella sp. | reverse complement strand
TAATGATATAATATAGTAGATAATAAATCTAAGGAGGGGTTTGCTAATGGATATTAACTTAATTGGAGTACCACTAAAATATGGATGTGATAGAGATGGTGCTCAATTAGGACCTGCTACACTTAGGGAAAATGGGATCATAAATATTATTAAAAAAAACGGACATACAGTCCATGATATGGGAGATATATACGTTCCTTATGTGTCACCTGAGGATAAATATAAAGATCATCCAAAAATGAAATATCTTAATACTGTAGCTGAAGTTAATAGTAATTTAGCTAATAATGTGTACTGTTCCCTTAAAGGACAAGGGTTCCCATTTATTATAGGTGGGGATCATGCTTTAGGTGCAGGAAGTATTGCTGGTGCTAGTAAATTCTTTAAAGATATGGCTGTAATATGGATAGATGCCCATGGAGATATAAACACTTCGGAAACTTCACCTTCTGGAAATCTACATGGCATGCCATTAGCTGCTTCTATGAATGTAGGACATCCTACTCTTACAAATATTTATTATGATGGGCAAAAAGTGAAACCTGAGAATGTCTATATCCTTGGTGGCAGAGATATTGACCCAGGTGAATTTGCTCTGGCAGATGAACTTAAACTAAATATGTATACCATGGAAATAGTACGTGAAAGAGGCCTAGATAACATACTATCAGAAATAATAGAAAAAATAAAAGCTTCCAAGGTAGATGGAGTTCATATAAGTTTTGATATAGATGTTCTTGACTCTAGCCTTGTACCTGGTACTGGAACTCCTGTTATTGATGGATTCAATATGGATGAAGGCAAAAAAATCTTCACTACTCTTTTAGGTGAAAAATTTGTTACTTCCATGGATTTTGTAGAGTTAAATCCAAAGATTGATAATGAAGATGGAAGGACTACTAAGAACTGTATAGAAATGTTGGAGCATATTTTTAAGATAATTGAATAAGGGATGTATATTTATGGAAAATAAAACCTTTTTAATTACAAGGTATTTAACTACCTTTATAATAATATTAGGGATAACATTTACTGAGATGGATAATTTAAATTCTTTTGCTATTATATTAATCTTACTTTTTATTATAAACACTCAGTTACGTTATTTTCTCTTTAGGGACAAATTTGTCCCTGTTTTTATATCTATAATAGTTGATTTTATATTTGGTTCTATATTATATATAAATTATAATGGTCTACTTTTACCTTATTTTATCATAGGAATAATAGATAGCTTTTTCCTATTAGAAAACATTAGTAAATATATCCTCAGCTCTTTAGGATTTTTAATATTCTTATATGCTGGAAGAGAATTATCAATAAACGAACTATTATCATATATAACTGTAATTATAACCTTGGGACTAATCTCATCTATTATAAAAAAAGAGCAAAATAGAACCTTAAAGGCAGAATACCTATATCATAGGCTTAGAAGATCAGAAAATGCCTTGATTAAAACCAATCGAGAATTAGAAGCCTATGCTGATTCAATTAAAGAATTATCTATTCTTAAAGAACGAAATAGAATCTCTAGAGAAATACACGATAGTGTAGGACATAGCCTATCTACTATTATAATTCAATTGGGAGCCATTGAAAAAATTGCTAAAGATGATGGAGAAACAGCTTCATTGATGGCTTCAAATCTACGTGATTTTACAAAGAATGGTCTTGAAGAAATTAGAAAAGCTCTAAGGGAACTTAAGCCTAAAGAATTTAAAGAATACGAAACATTATTAGCCATTGAAAAGTTGATTAAAGACTTTAGTAAATTGACTGGTATCGATGTAAAGCTGGGATTCTCTAAAAATAAATGGCAACTTGATGAAGAATCATCTCTAGTTTTATATAGAGTTGTGCAGGAATTCTTATCCAATTCTGCAAGACATGGGAAAGCAACGAGAATTAGTATTTTCATGCATTTTAATGATAAGGACTTAATAGTTACTATGCAAGATAATGGAATTGGAAGTAATAAAATAGCTCCTGGACTAGGGCTAACTAGTATATCTGAGAGAATAAATGAACTTGGAGGAAATCTAAGTTATGAAAGTAGAGAAGGCAAGGGATTTTTACTTAGAGTAGTTTTAAAATCAATTGACAATTATGAAAGCCATAATATGGAGTCAAAAGACTACAAAAAC
>CAYMGW010000005.1:14085-14767 GCA_964390085.1 uncultured Tissierella sp. | reverse complement strand
CCTAACAATTGTGAACTGTGAATTGTGAATTAAAAGATTGGGGTGTTTTATGGATAAAATTAAGATTGCAATTATTGATGATGAAAAATTAATACGAGAGGGGCTAAAAATAATACTCTCTTCCTATAAGGATATAGATGTTGTTGCAATGGGTGAAAATGGCTATGAAGCATTAGAACTTTGTAAGCTTAACGAAATTGATTTAATTTTAATGGATATTCGAATGCCTGTATGTGATGGTGTAGAAGGCACAAAAATTATTAAAAATGATTTCCCAGATATTAAGGTTCTTATTCTCACAACCTTTAAAGATATTGAATATATACAAGAAGCTCTTAAAAATGGAGCCTCTGGATATCTTTTAAAGGATAGCTCCTATGATCTTATTTATGAAGGTATAAAGGCTGCTGTCATAGGTAATATCGTTATTCATCCAGATGTTGCAACTAATATTCTTAATCTTACACCGATTGAAACTGACCTAAAAGAAATTTATGAGAGTTATGGTTTAAATAATAAAGAATGTGACATTATAAAGTACATTGCTGATGGTCTCTCAAATAAGGAAATTGGAGAAAAGCTTTTTCTATCTGAAGGTACTATCAAAAATAATGTAAGTACAATCCTGTCAAAGCTAGGGCTTCGTGACCGTACTCAGATAGTAGTTTTTGCATTTAAAAAT
>CAYMGW010000005.1:7435-14075 GCA_964390085.1 uncultured Tissierella sp. | reverse complement strand
TAGTGACCAAAGTCACTACTTTTTCATTACCTAGGGCAATATGATTTACCTATTATTTAACATATAATAAAGAAGACAGTTAATAGTGAAAAGTGAAAAGTTTTAAGTAAATATTTGGGGCCTTTCAATCTTTTCCATTATTAACTGTTCACTATTCGTTATTCACTAAAATAGGGGGGAATAAATAATGGATATTATAGAAGTAAAAAATATTAGCAAAAGGTTTGATGATAAGCTTGTATTGGATAATATCTCTTTCACCGTAGAGAAAGGTGATATCTTTGGTCTAATAGGTCCAAATGGTGCTGGAAAGTCTACGTTAATTAATATAATGACCGGACTATTGGATTCTAATAATGGCTCCATAACCATTAGTGGCTTTGATGTAAAAAAAGAATCTATCAAGGCAAAGGAGTTTTTGGGACTTGTACCACAGGAATTAGCTTTAATGGAAACTATTTCAGCTTATGATAATCTAGAGTTCTTCGGTAGCCTTTATGGATTAAAAGGAAAATTATTAAAGGAAAGAATCAATTATGCTCTAGATATTACTGGGCTTAATGAAAAAAGAAAAGATAAAGTCAAAAAATTCTCTGGTGGTATGAAAAGAAGATTAAATTTAGCTGCAGCTATAATGCATGAGCCGAAGATATTAATCCTCGATGAGCCTACAGTAGGTATAGACCCTCAGTCAAGAAATCATATCTTTGAATTTATTAAAAATGTCAATCAAGAAAAAAACACTACAATTATTTATACCTCCCATTATATGGAGGAAGTAGAATACCTTTGTAACAATATCTTTATAATGGATGAAGGTAAAGAGATTGCCTATGGTTCTAAGAAAACAGTAAAATCTATGATTAGCAATAATAACAAAGTTAACTTAAGAGTTGATAATATTAATAAAAACTTAATTAATAATATTAAACAGCTAAATGGTATAATGAACTGCGAAAATTCCCATGATGAAATCAAGCTACTAGTAGAAGGTGATAGTTTCAAACTAGAGCCACTCTTGAAAATTCTTGAAAATAACAAATCTACAATAAAAAGTATCAATGTAGATGAGCCTAATTTAGAAGAAGTCTTCTTGGCATTAACTGGCAAGAAACTACGAGATTAGAGGTGATATTATGAAATTGCTAGCTTTTTTAAAGGTTTCATTAAAAGGAATAATAAAGGAATTTCCAGCCTTCTTGTTGTCCTACGCCATTTATCCAATCGTTATTGCATTGGTCATGGGCTATGTACAAAAAGACATGTTTACTCCAGTAATAAATGACCCTATCTTTTCTATCATCATAGTAGATGAGGATATTACTAAGGAGTCTCAAAATTTAATATCATTTTTAAATAGTGAAGAAATCTCAAAAATATTAACTATACAACCAAATAATAGGGAGAAATTCGATTATACCCTTAGAATTCCAAAAGGTTATGAAGATAGTCTTCTTGGTAAAGCCTCCTCTTCAGTAAAGGTAGAATCACAAGAAAAATCATCTACTACTATGGGGAATGTATTAGTTAATATAGTTGATAAATATAATGAGCAAGTAAGTCAAGGGTTAGTTATACAAGAAAACATAAAAAATAGTTCCTTAACAGATGAAGCTAGAGAAAAACTGATGGTAGAAATCAATACTATATTGAGTAATGCTTACGCTACTAATTCTATTAATACTAATATTCATAATGTAAGAAAAAGTCTAAACTCCTATGAGTATTATTCAGTTACATTCCTAAACTTTGCCTTTATTATATTTCTTATGGCAGTTATTGCTTCAGATGCATTGGAAAAGGAAATTGGATTGTATAATAGGATAATGTCTACTTCCATGACAAAATTCCAGTATTTTAATTATGGAATGATGTCAAGCTATTTAATGATGCTCGTCGCTAATTTAATTTATGTAGGTGCCTATAGAATAAGTGGGTTGTCTTTTAAAGGTTCATTGCCTATACTTTTATTAATAGTTTTAGTACAAAGCTTTATGATAACAGTGATAGGTACGTTGCTCTCTACTATATTTAAGAAAAAATATGGTTTACCTTTGGTTCAAATATTTTTAGTAGTCCAAATGATACTTGGTGGAATGGTGGGTCCTTTACACAAATGGAACATAAATCCAATCTTTGATTTTTACAATAAATATAAACCAGATATAGTCATTGTAAACACTTATAGAAATTATATACTCTACAATAATCTATCATCCATATCAAATTATCTATTAATTATGGTTGGAGTATCTATAGTACTATATTTAATCAATGTCTTAGCAATCCAAAGGAAATGGGGTGTAAGTAAATGAATTTAATCCAATTAGTTTTTGTAAATATTAAAAGAATGTTAAAGGATCCTGCAAAGATTGGGATTATGCTTATTATGCCCGTAGCTGTAATCTTTTTTGTTCACTTCCTTGAAAGTGGTGATACTCAAGGGTCTGGTACAAAATCAAATGTTACTGTAGCTTATAATATTGAAGATAAAGGTGAGCTGTGGGAAACTCTATATAACTCTCCAACTAAATCTGAGTGGGTATTTAAAAATGAAAAAGCTCAAGCATTGGAATTGCTTGAAACTAACGAAGTAGCTGTAGTATATAATATACCTGCTGATTTTAGTGAGAAAATTAATAATTACGAAAAACCAATTATTGAATCCTATAAAAGAGAAGAAGGAAATGTAACCATTCCATTGGAGATGGAGATTAACAATAAGATAAATGAGTTTATTAAGGAAAAGCTACTTCTAGATAAGGGAATTATCTCAAATAAAGATGAGCTATATATTTTGAAAACTGAAACCCTATTTGAAAGAAATAAAAAGATAGTAACAGGTGACATGCATATGGTCACTATGATGTTAATATATTTTATAATTCTTGGTGCATCTCCTATTGTTACAGAATTAATGGAGTTTAAGAAAAGGAATATTATATCAAGGTCAATTACTACTCCCAATAAAGGTAGTGTAATTTTAGGTAGCATAGTTCTCTCCCTGTTAATCTTTCAGGTTTTAGCAAATATGTTAGTTGTATTATTGGGTACAAAAGTAATTGGATACAATATAGTTAATCTACCTATTATTTTCGTAAACCTCATATTAGCTAGTTTGTTTTCCATTACCCTGTCATTAGCAATGGCTAGAATATTTAAAAATGAAAGCTCTGGAGCTCTAATCACAGCTTTAATTGCTATGATAACATTATTTTTATCTATGTTTGCCCAAGGTGGATTTTACCAAAATGTTCCTCAATTTGTGAGTAATTTAGGTAAGTTTACTCCTCAATACTGGATATTTGACAGCCTAGAAAAATCAGTTTTATTTCCAAATATATTTATAGTTCTTCTAATAGTTTTAGCATTATTTACTGCTGGTAGCTATAGATTGAAAGATTTTGCTAGAAAGTAAAAGACATGGGTCACTCCCATGTCCTTTTATTTTTCTTCTCTTATTCCTTCTAAAATTGAAATCATTTGCTCATAGGTCATAGCTCCTGGTACTCCTCCTAGCAAAATCCCTTCTTCATCTACAAAATATGATGCAGGAAGACCGCTTACTAAATATGTCTTAGCTATTTCTCCATCTTCATCTAAAACTACTTCAAAACTATATTTGTTTTTTTCTATATATTCCTTGACTTCTTCTTCCTTTTCCATTACATCTACAGCTAATACTACTAAATCATCATTTTCTTCATCTAGCTTTTGAAGATCAGGCATTTCTTTATCACACCAAGGACACCAAGTTGCCAAAAAGTTTATTAGAACTATTTTTCCCCTATAATCAGACAGGGATACTTCTTTTCCATCTAAGTTTTTATGTGTAAAATTTGGAGACTCCTTACCAATTTCTATTTCAAAATCTTCTTCTGTTTCTTCCCCAGCAATAACTTCCGTATTTTTTTCTTCAGCTATTTCAGTTTCTGGCAAGTTCTCCTCTACTTTGTCACTAGTTTTTTCTGTTGAAGGTTTGCTACAGCCTCCAACTACAAGTGTTAATACTAAAATTATTAATAAAATTTTTTTCATAGCTTCTCTCCTTTATAGTAAAAATTTACTTATATTTATCATCTTATTAAAAAATATAAGCAAGCCAAATACTACCATAATAAATCCACCGATTATAGGGATATATTTTAAAAACTTATCTGCTTTATTCATAATCTTTGTAAATACATTTATAAATAATGCAGTTAATATAAATGGTACTGCCATACCTATTGAATATATCAATAATAGATATACTCCCTTTGAAACAGCGCCAGCTCCTCCTGCATAAATAAGTATAGATGCCAATACAGGTCCAAAACAAGGAGTCCACCCAGCAGCAAAGGCCATTCCCATTAAAATTGAACTAAACCAGCTGGTAATCTTTTTAGGTGCTTTTGTTCTTTTTTCAAAATTTAAAAATTTGAATTTTAAAATACCCATCATGTTTAATCCAAATAAAATTATTATGCTACCACTAATTTTTGAAAATACCTCTTTATTTCTTATAAATAGTTTGCCCAAAAAACTAGCAGAAGTACCCATTATCATAAAGATAATTGTAAATCCTATTACAAATCCAATTGTTCTTGTTAGAGCAAATAATCTCTTTTCTTCTAGCTCTTCTTCCATATTAACACCAGTAATATACATTATATAAGCGGGTATCAAAGGTAGTATACATGGTGAAAAGAAAGATAGAAATCCAGCTCCAAAGGCTATTGGTATTGAAACATCCCCTAAATTCATAAAATCCTCTCCTAATATTTAATGGTATTTTAATATATTCCTTAAGTATTTTTCTAATACTTTTTACCCCATTTTCGCGTAGAAAAACACTTATCGTTATACCCCCCTACCCTATTATCTCTTATAATCCCTTTGAAATCAATAGTTAATTATAGTATGATTTATTTATATAATTTATTGAGGAGGCATATATATGAATAAGAATCGTCTTATTGCACAGTTTTTAGATTATGTAAAAATATCAAGCCCTAGTTACAAAGAAGGTAATTTTGCTAAAGTATTAAAAAAAGATATGGAAGAAATAGGTTTTGAAGTAATAGTTGATGATGCTGGAACAAAGGCAGGCTCTGATACTGGCAACCTTATAGGATTTTTAAAGGGAAATAAAGATGTAGAAACTATTATGCTTTGTGCCCATATGGATACTGTAACTCCATGTGAAAATATTGAGCCTATTATTGAAAATGAAATAATTAAATCTAAAGGAAATACTATTCTTTCTGCTGATGATAAATCCGGGATAGTGGCTATATTAGAGGGCATTAGACATATAAAAGAAAACAATATACCTCATGGTGATATAGAAGTTGTATTTACAATTTGCGAAGAAGTTGGTCTTTATGGTTCAAAATACTTAGATTATTCTAAGATAAAGTCTAAGAAGGCATTTGTTTTTGATGCTAGTGGAGATATTGGTGGAGTTAATATTCAAGGCCCTGCCCAAGCACAAATTCATGCTACATTCCATGGCAAAGCTGCTCATGCAGGTCTAAATCCAGAAAAAGGAATTAACGCTATACAAGTTGCATCAAGGGCAATCGATAAAATGTCACTACTTAGAATAGATGAAGAAACTACAGCAAATATAGGTATCATCAGAGGCGGCTCTGCTACAAATATTGTTGCAGAAACTGCTGAAGTGGAATTCGAAGCTCGTAGCTTAAATGAAGAAAAACTAAATAAACAAGTAGAGCATATGGTAAACTCCATGGAAGAAGCAGCAAAGGAATTTAATGCTACAGTAGATATAAAGGTTAATAATGCTTATCCAACATTTAAGTTAGATAAGGATGAACCTATATTAAAAATAATAGAAAGCGCTATGAAAAAAATAGATATCCCTTATATGCCAAAGCCTACAGGTGGTGGCTCTGATACAAATATATTCAATGGAAACAGTTTAAAAGCTGCTACTCTTGGAGTTGGAATGTTTGGTGCTCATAGTGTAGATGAATATATTGCAATAAAAGATATTGTCAAAACAACAGAATTAGTCGTAGCCATAGTAGAAGAGAGTGTATACTAGATAAAATTATTAGTTGCATAAAAGAAAAACAGTAGAGGTGGATAAAATGAATTTAAAAGAAGTTAGAAATATAGCAAGAGAGAAAATGAAAGGATTTTGTAGAGTATGCCCTGTATGCAATGGTGTAGCCTGTGCTGGGGAAGTTCCTGGTATGGGTGGTACCTTAACAGGCTCATCTTTTAAAATAAATATAGAAGATTTAAGCAAGGTTAAGCTAAAACTTAAGACCATTCACAATGCAAAAAATCCAGATTTAAAATTTGATTTCTTCGGTACTAAGTTAGAAGTACCTATAATAAGTGCTCCAATAACTGGCACAGCCTTTAACATGGGTAGTGCATTAACAGAAGAAGAGTATATTGATAGTGTAGTAAATGGTAGTATAGATGCCGGTACCATTGCTATGATTGGAGATTCGGCTAATCCTGTATTTTATGAAACTGGATTGGAAATTCTTAAAAAGGTAAGTGGCAAAGGTGTTGGTATACTTAAACCTAAAGGAAATCAAGTTGTTATAGAGTCTGTAAAGAAAGCTGAAAATATAAATACTCTTGCTGCAGGAATGGATATTGATGGTGCAGGATTAAT
>CAYMGW010000005.1:6746-7425 GCA_964390085.1 uncultured Tissierella sp. | reverse complement strand
TTCCACTAATCTACCATTTATATTAAAAGGCATTATGACAAAAGAAGAAGCTCTTTTAGCTATAGAAGCTGGTGCTAAAGCTATAGTTGTATCAAATCACGGAGGTAGGGTATTAGACCATACCCAATCTACAGCTAAAGTATTACCTGAAATAGCGGAAGCTGTTAAAGGAAAAATAATGATTCTTGTTGATGGAGGTATTCGTTCAGGAGTAGATGTATTCAAAATGCTTGCCTTAGGAGCAGATGCAGTTTTAATAGGAAGACCTGTTATCTTTGGTGCCTATGGCGGCCGTAGAGAAGGGGTTTCCTTAACCCTTGAAACTATGAAAAACCAACTACTTCAAACTATGATATTAACTGGTGCTAAAGATTTAGCATCTATAGATAGCTCTATGATTTCTATTGAATGGTAATCTAAAATAAGCTCCAATTAATTGGAGCTTATTTTTTAATCCTGTTTTTATTTTTTTCTTCTAAATAGATCGAAAAATCTTTGGATAAAAGTCTTATTATTTTCATTACTGATTTCCACTTTTGATTTTTCAGATTCTATCTTAACAGATGGGGTTTGCATAATAAATTGACAATTTGAATTATGGACGTTTCTATCATCTACAAAGGAAGTATATGATTTATTATCTTCCAAATTATCTCCAATAGAAAAATTCTCCAATCCA
>CAYMGW010000005.1:0-6736 GCA_964390085.1 uncultured Tissierella sp. | reverse complement strand
GTTCGTTAGAAATGTTGGATACAATTATTTTATTTTAGCATTGATATAGTCTATCTGCTGCTGCATAGCAGCACCATCAGGCGACAAATTTTTCAAAGCTGTTTTTTGAGTAGCAATAGATTTTATTAATACGTTGTTTATATATGGCGTAAGGTTGGCTTTGTACGCTGCGGGAACCTTATCTCTGAAATCTACCAATCCATCTACTATTTTTTCAAGAACATCTTGATTTAGTTTCCATAAAACATCTGTTTGTTCTTCTTGTCCCTATACTATCTTAGTAACTTCTTCTGGAATTTTCTTCCCATTTACATTTATTTCACTTCCACCATTAATTGCCACATTAAATCCATCATTTAAAGATGTAAGTCCTCCTACTAATTTACTATGACCTAAATACATATTATTTATCTCTTTAGGTAATTCCTTTATTTCATTATTTAATTGATTAAATCCTAAAGCTAAATTATTTAATCCCTTATTATATTCATTGTATCCGTAAAGTAATTTTTCTGAGTTTTCACTAATGGTACCCATACCTATTTTAGATTGATTTAGTCCTTGACTAAGCTCATCTATAGCCTTAGCTTCATTAATAACTCCCTCTGCAAGGGCCTTTACTTTAGGGTCATTGCTGGAGATTAAGCTTTGTGCCAATTGAACTAAATTGCTATGCCCCTTGCTTACTTCTCCTAATCCACTATTAAGATTTTCCAAGCCACCATTAAGCTCTTTTATTCCATTATTTAACCCCGAAATACCAGCTTCAATATCTCCACCTTCTGAATTTAATTTATTTACTCCTCCATTAAGTTCTTCTACTCCCTTTGCAAATCGTGAGATATTTTCATTTAATTTACCTAATCCTAAATTAAATTCACTAAATCCCTTTACAAGAGCCTTTAAATTATTACCTATCTCCTTTAATCCCTCATAAAATTTTGATATTCCTTCACTTAAAGACAAAAGTCCATTTTTTAACTTTTTCATACCATTACTTAGTTCTGTAGAGCCTTCTTCCATTTCTTTAGTTGCATTGGACATTTCTTTAATGCCATCTGATAATTCATCAAATTCCTCTGAAAAAGACATATTAGCACTTGTAGAAGAAATTAATATTGGATTTAGCTCTATATCTTTACCTTCCGCCTTTATTGTAAATCTTTCATCTCCCATGGGAAGATGTGTAAACACTATATTCATGGTTTTTCCTACAACAGAAGTAACTCCCTTCTCAGCTTTAATATTTGTAAAAATATCTAGGTTTAAAGGTACTTGAATTTGTGTAGTTAAGTTTTCACTATTTTTAATGTCTATCTTTATTTCTAAATCTCCTGATTTGCCTGCTAAGTCCTTTCCAGCTATATTCGTTCCATCTAAATAATATTGAATTTTCAAATCTATGGGGATTTTCTTTTGAATCTTTCCCTCATAATAGATGTCTTGAGCCTTTAATATCTTTGTATCCCACTTTATCGTCCCATTATCTATTATAGAACTTACGCCTTCTGTTAAAACCTTTATATCTTCGAAATTACCATAATCTACATAATACTCATCTTTGCTCTCTCCTGAAATATGAGTTACCGCCTTAACACCTTTGGTGCTACCATCATGGTCTAAATTTACATATACTGTTTCATATCTAACAACTTCTGCCATACCAATAATTGAAAATGAAAATATAATGGTAAAAATCAAAATAAAACTAACAATTTTTTTCAATTCTGTCCCCTCCAATCAATTATTTATTTCTCTAGATGCTCTTAAAGTAATCTTTTTAATTTGGCTATTAAATATCATTAATAATGAAGGTAAAACTATAATTACTAATATAAAGCTTATAATAGCTCCCCTTCCTATGAGCAATGTCAATTCTTTAGTATTTTTCATGCTAGTAATTAGATAAACGCTTAGTGTCCCAGTAAATAATATTAAGGCTGATGTAAGTATAGGTCTTCCAGTATATTTTATGGTCTTTATTGCGGCTTCTTTTTTATCAAGATGCTCAATGTTTTCCAAATACCTTGAAGTATAAAGAATTGCATAATCCACTGTTGCCCCTAACTGAATAGCCCCTATTATAATGAAACTAATGAAGTTCAGGCTTATACCTTGCATATAAGGTATTGCTAAATTGATCCAAATTCCCAATTGAATAACAGATACTAATATTAGAGGTATGATTATGGATTTAAAGGCCAAAAGTATTATAATCCCTATTACTATGGTAGATATAATAGTTATATTTCTAAAATCTTTAGATGTGACCTCTTCTAAATCTGCATAAATCGCTGATTCACCTGTCAAATACCATTCATTATATTCATTAGATAAAATACTTTTAATATTATTTAATGCTTGCTTTGTAGTTTCTCCCTCCATTGGAAGGTTTAGATTTATATTTATTAATGAATAATCTTCAGATTGAAAGTTTTCGGTAACTTCAACGGGTAGAAACTCTTCAGGTATTTCTATATCCACCATTGTATATAAACCTTTTATGTCTGATACTCCATTAACTCTTTCAAGTTCTCTTATTAATTTTGATTCTTTCAATTTATCTTCTTTTGGGATTATTATTGCTAATTGGTTTTTGTTTAAGAATAGTTTATCTATTTCTGAATTTGCTAGATTTGACTTAAATGTCTTAGGTAGTACTTTTTCATTAGCATAATAATATTCTACCTGTGATTGAGCTAGTGATGCTGGTATTGCTATTAATATTGCTAAGATTAAAAATACATAACGATATTTAATTATAATAGGTGAGGATAATTTGAAATTAGGTAAATAAATCTTATGTTGATATTTTTCAATCCATTTATCGGACAGCAACACTAGTATTGGCAATAAAGTAATAACTGAAATCAAACTAAATAATACTCCTTTAGCTAAAACTAAACCTATATCTTTTCCTATACCATATTTCATAGCAGTTAATGCTAAAAAACCACCTACAGTTGTCAAGGAAGAGGAAAGTACAGAAGTAAATGTTTTGCTAATAGCAGCTACCATAGCTGCATTATTTGTTTCATAATTTTTCTTTTCTTCTATATATCTATGGATTAAAAATATGGAGTAATCCATTGAAACCGCCAATTGAATAATACTGGCTATTGAATCTGTATTAAAAGAGACATTTGGGAATATTATGTTAGTTCCTTTGTTTAATATAATTGCGGCACCTATGGCTATAAAAAATAGTATTGGTTCAATAAAAGATTCCATAGATATAAACAAGACTATGAAAATTATTAGAAATGCGATTATAGAGTAATATAAAATCTCTTTTGATGTGATTTTTTGCAGATCATAGGAAATAGATGCTGGTCCCCCTATTATTCCAAATTCATCTATATAAGAATAGAGTTTTTCAACAGCATCTACTGTTTCCTTAGAATCATTTGAATTTGAAAATTGTATTTGCATCAAATTAGCATTTCCATTTAAGAATTCTTTTTTTATTTTTTCATCCATAAAATCCTCTGGTTTTAAAATATCTTCAGCTTTTCCTAACCAGATTACATTTTCTACTCCTTCAATGGACTCAAGCTCCTTTGATATTTTGTCTAAATCCTGAAAGGTCTTGTCTTTTATTAATACATAACCTACTCCTGAAATACCAAATTCCTTTTCCAATAGATTCTTACCTTTTATAGAATTTATTTCCCTTGGTAAATATGTGCTTAAATCATAATTAATCTCTACAAATTGACTACTAATTATAGATAGTATAATCATTAGTATATAGGTGAAAATTATAGCTTTTTTATGGCTTACTATAAATTTTCCAAAGCCCTCCATATAAATCCCCCCATAAAAAAAGTATTTAAACACATGATTAAAACATCTGTTTAAATACATTCTAATATTTTTATATGAAAAAAGCAATATCTATTTATCTATAATAGATGTAACTAGGTTTTTAATATATTTCATTCTTTCCTCTTCTAAGCTAAAATCTATAAAAATCCCTTTCATTCCTGATACCATAGGTAATACCTGAAATATAATAGGTCCTAATACTCCTGAGAATAATTGAATATATTTATAATTAAGGATATCTACATCTTCTATCCCTGTAATCTTCGATATAATTTCTTGTACTTTATCTTTGAATTCAACATCCCCGAAAAACTTATTTATTATTTCAGGATTATAATTTTTATCCTGCAAGATTAAACTAGATGCCATAGTAATAAGGGCAGGCCATTTAAACATAAATTCCATTAAACTATTTGCCCAAATAATCAGCTTATCCTCCAATGTCATACTAGGATCATTGATGATTTCATTTTGTATATCATATAGCATGCTAGAATAATGTTTTTCTACTTCTTTCATTAGGTTATCCTTACTATGAAAATGATAATTAATAGCTGCTACGTTGACTCCAGCCAACTTTGCTATCTCTCTTGTAGTTATTTCCCCCTTGACTGGAAATAATTCTATTGCAGCTTGAAGTATTTTTTCTTCAGTATTTAAATCTTTTTCTCTCATTAAATCACTCCTATTTAATCCTTCCTAGAGTGTGCTATTCTACTAGCTGTTGCAGCAGCAATAGCAGCAACTAGATCATCTAAAAATGTATGAACTGCTATACCTTTCATTTCATCTAATTTCTTTATAATTCCAATTTTCTCCTTATCTAAATATCCGTAGTTAGTTAATCCTATGGTGCCATAGACATTTACTATGGATAATGGAATAATTTCATCTATACCATATAACCCTTCATCTGATTCTACAATGCTTTGAAGTGGTTCTGGTAATCCTTTCTTCTCTGCAATTTCATCTAATGCTATTCCCGTTAAAATAGCATGAATTATTTCTCTTTTCGTAAGTACAGCCTTAATATTTTCTATACACATTTCTAGGGTAAGATCTGGATAATACTTCCCTTGTAAAAGTAACACTAACTCTCCTATATCTTCTAATGTTACTCCTCTTTCTTCAAGCATTGCTATAGTCATTTCATGCAATTCTTCCATATTATATTTTCTCATTTTATTATCGCCTCTTTCTTTTAATTTGTGCTACTTAATTTAATATGATTAATCTTCCACTGGATATTCATCTACTAACTCTCCTAATGCAAAAAATCTTTTTCCTGTCTTTGATGAATAATAGCAAGTCATAAGAGATATAATAGGCTTTCCCCTTTCCTCTGCTCTATTATTATCCAGCATCTCCATAGCAGTATCTGACACTACAATGATATCGTATATCTTATATTCATAAATAGTTTTTTTATCCGTTATATATACAGTAGTCCCCACCTCTATATCCATTAAAGAACCGAATAATAGATTCTTTTGCTTCATTTTATGCCCTGCTAATGGATAATTTCCTTCCCCCATTTTCTGCTCAGGTACCATAGTAGTAGCCCCTGCTAATAGATTGGCATTGGTTACACCTTTTAATATTGGCAAATTTATATCTAAATCTGGGATAAATAACTGACCTATCATAGATTTACTATCAAAATTAATTGACCCAATAATAGTAGATGCAATCCCTACATCCTCTATGGCTTCATAGTCAAATTCTGCATCTGTTTCTATGTTTTGAATTATTTCCTCATGTGTAATTGTTTCTACTATTTCAGATTTATTTTTGATATTGTGCTTAATTATTTGATTTTTAATAGTCGGAGTTAAAATTAATATAATTCCGACTATGATTAATATTATGGATATAGTCTTCTTCATCATTATCCCCCCAGTAAGAATTTTGTTCCTAATAAATATATTATATTAATTAACTAGCCTTAGCAGAGGATAGCCCAAATAAACTACCTACAATCCCTAAAATACAACTCAAGGACATAGTCAAAATGATCAAGGATGATACTATAGCTTCTTTAGGTGGTAATGGAATAAAAGGAATTGCTCCCATTTGCCCATATCCATAATGTATTATCAAGGCTCCTAAACTTGAAGCTAATATACCTCCACCTATAGTTAAAGATAGTCCTTCTAATAAAAAAGGAAAGCCTATGAAACTATCTGGCGCTCCTAAGAGCTTTAATGTATTGATTTGTTCTCTGTTATTATATATACCCTGTCTAATTATATGTGATACTACTACTAAGGTGGAAATTCCTACAGCAGTTATAACCAACACTCCTAAAACTGTAAGTATTGCAATAACCTTCTGTAGACGATCTATTACCTCTTTATTATCCCTAACATACTGTATTTCGTCTAATAGTTCTAATCCACCTAATACTGTATCTATCTTATCGATATGGATTTTAACCTCAATAAAGGAGCTAAAGGGATTGGCTTCAAATAACTCTAGTATGCGAGCCTCTTTCCCTAAGATCTCAACCATTCTATTATAGGATTCTTCCTCCTCAACTAGTCCGACTTCTCTTACTCCATTTATTTTCTCTATACTTTCAATTAAATGGATAATTTCTTCGTCTTCAAGTTCTTCATCAAAATATACATTTATTTCCGCTTCTTTCTGTAAGACCTCAATAACTTGGTCTGTAACCCACCATCCAGAAAAAATCATTGAAAGGATAAAGAAAATAAGTCCTATGCTAAAAATAGAAAATACATTTGATAGAAAGTCTACACGAAATATAGTATTAGATTCCTTTATGAAATAACTTAAATTATAGAAAAAATTCTTCATTTAAGCTTCACCCCTACTTTCTAATCTAACACTTCCCTTATAGACCTTAATAAACTTACCTTCTGTCAAATCTTCTATTAAATGGGTA
>CAYMGW010000004.1:17006-18420 GCA_964390085.1 uncultured Tissierella sp. | reverse complement strand
CACTCAATGGTGCAGAGTGCTAACAAAACTATCTAGTATTAAGATTTTATTGAGGTGATTAAATATGCTAGATGATAGAAAACTTAAAGTTCTTTATGCGATTATCAACTCTTATATAAATAGTGCGGAGCCCATAGGTTCTAGAACAATAACGAAACAATATGACTTAGGTGTAAGTTCAGCAACTATAAGAAATGAAATGTCTGATTTAGAAGAATTAGGGTATTTAAATAAGCCCCATTCATCTGCAGGAAGGATTCCATCAGATAAGGCCTATAGATTGTATGTAGATGGAATTTTAAAGAATAAAAAGCCTAAATTAGATTTAATAAAAAAAGATGAAATAAAAAGAATATTAGCAAGTGAGTCTAGGGAAATAGAGCAATTGCTTCAAAATTCGGCAAAAGTATTATCAGCAATAACTAGCTATACTGCTCTAGCCATATCTCCCCAGTTAAAAGGTTCCAAAATAAAACATATTCAATTAATACCAATTGATAACTGGCAAATACTAATGGTTTTAGTTACGAATACTGGAGTAGTTAAAAATTCTATTTTTAGGCTAAATAAAGAAATACCTGAAAATCAAGTTACAATAATGTCTAATTTCTTGAATGATAAATTAAAGGGATTATCAGTAGATGAGATAGGTGAAGAGATTTCCAATGGAATCATAAGGGAAATATACGATTATAAAACTGTTATTGATGGTATTATACCTATTATAAATCAAGCTATGGAAGAAATAGATAATGTTGATTTGTATGCAGATGGAATAACAAAAATTCTTGATTTTCCAGAGTACAAGGACTTAGAGAAAGCTAAATCTTTTATATCCTTTATAGAAGATAAGGATTTAGTAGTAGATCTCTTACTAAATAATTCCCTTTCTCAAGATATAGAAATAACCATTGGAAATGAAAATATTTATGAACCTATAAAGGATTGTAGCTTGATTACAACTACCTATAAGTTAGGAGAAAGGACTATAGGTAAAATTGGAATAATTGGGCCTACAAGAATGGATTATTTAAATCTGGTAAATACCCTACAATTATTTTCTGTAAATATTACAGAGATTATAAATATGCTAATGAGTAAACATATCTCAAAGTAATCATAACATTTAAGAGGTGATGTAATGAAGAATAAAAATGAAACCAATAAAGAAAATGCGGATATAATCGAAGATGATATCTGTGAAGATTGTGTTGAAGACACTAGTGAAGAATTAGAAGAAGCTTTAAAATCAAAGGATAGGGAAATTGAGGAGTTAAACAATAAGTTGCTGAGACTTCAAGCTGATTTTGTTAACTTTAGGAAAAGAGCTGAAAAAGAAAAAGAAAGTACTATTTCTTATGCATTAGAATCTTTTGTATGCAGCCTATTACCTATAATAGATAATTTTCAGAGG
>CAYMGW010000004.1:8123-16996 GCA_964390085.1 uncultured Tissierella sp. | reverse complement strand
TAAGGAAAATAACTTCTATAAAGGAATAGAAATGATATATCAGCAATTAATGAAAGTTTTCAATGAAAATGGTATTGAAGAAATTAAATCTTTAGGAGAAGATTTTGATCCTAATTTCCATCATGCAGTATTTATGGAAGAAAGTAATGAATATGAAGAAGGCAAGATAACGGAAGTCCTACAAAATGGATATATACTAAAAGATAGAGTTATCAGGCCATCTATGGTTAAAGTTGCAAAATAACATTTATTTAAGGAGGAGTTTTTATGGGAAAAATAATTGGGATTGACTTAGGTACAACAAATTCATGTGTTGCTGTTATGGAAGGTGGAGAGCCTATTATAATACCTAACTTAGAGGGAAATAGAACAACACCATCTATAGTAGCATTTACAAAAGATGGAGAAAGACTTGTTGGAGAAACAGCAAAAAGACAAGCAATTACAAATCCAGATAGAACTATAGCATCAATTAAAAGAAAAATGGGTTCCGACCATAAAGTAAATATAGATGGAAAAAATTATTCACCAGAAGAAATATCTGCAATGATCCTACAAAAAATTAAAATGGATGTAGAAAGCTATTTAGGTGAGACTGTAACTGAGGCAGTAATTACAGTACCAGCATACTTCACAGATAGTCAAAGACAAGCAACAAAGGATGCAGGCAAAATTGCTGGTTTAGAAGTAAAAAGAATAATTAATGAACCAACAGCTGCTGCATTGGCTTATGGAATGGACAAGGAACAAGGTCAACATAAAATAATGGTATTTGACCTTGGTGGTGGTACTTTTGACGTATCTATACTTGAACTTGGAGATGGAGTATTTGAAGTATTAGCTACTCGTGGAAATAACCATTTAGGTGGAGACGATTTTGACGAAAAAGTAGTAAACTATATAGCAGAACAATTTAAGAAAGAAAATGGCATTGATTTAAAACAAGATAAAATGTCATTACAAAGATTAAAAGAAGCTGCAGAAAAGGCAAAGAAAGAGTTATCTTCTACTATGTCAACAAATATAAACTTGCCATTTATTACTGCAACTCAAGCAGGACCATTACATTTAAATATGGATATAACAAGAGCTAAATTTAATGAATTAACTTCTGATTTAGTAGATAAGACACTAGAGCCAGTTAGGGAAGCATTAAAAGATGCTGGATTACAAGCTTCTGATATAGAGAAAGTTCTATTAGTTGGAGGTTCAACAAGAATACCAGCTGTACAAGATGCAGTTAAAAATTTAATAGGCAGAGACCCACAAAAAGATATTAACCCAGATGAATGTGTTGCATTAGGAGCAGCTCTTCAAGGTGGAGTACTTGCAGGTGAAGTTAAGGACATATTATTACTAGATGTTACACCTTTATCCCTTGGTATTGAAACTTTAGGTGGAGTAACTACTAGATTAATCGAAAGAAATACTACTATACCAACTAAGAAGAGTCAAGTGTTTACAACTGCAGCAGATAATCAAACTTCAGTAGATATTCACGTACTACAAGGTGAACGTCAAATGGCAAGTGACAATACTACTTTAGGTAGATTCCAATTAACTGGATTACCACCAGCACAAAGAGGAATTCCACAAATAGAAGTAACATTTGATATAGATGCTAACGGTATTGTAAATGTAAGTGCTAAGGATTTAGGAACTGGAAAAGAGCAAAGAATAACTATTACAGCATCAACTAAACTTTCAGATGATGAAATAGAAAAGAAAGTAAAAGAAGCAGAAAGATTTGCAGAAGAAGATAAGAAGAAAAAAGAAGGAATTGAAATAAGAAACAACGGAGACAATTTAGTTTATCAAACTGAAAAGACTCTAAAGGAAGTGGAAGGAAAGATTTCAGCAGATGAGAAATCAAAGGTTGAATCTAAGTTAGAAGAACTTAAAAAAGCCCTAGAAGGCGATGACTATGATGAAATAAAGAAGAAAACTGAAGAATTAACAGAAGCTTTCTACTCCATATCTCAAAAAATGTATGAACAAGCCCAAGGTAATCCAGGTGAAGGTGCTTCAGGTCCAAAAGATGATGTCGTAGATGCAGATTATGAAGTAGTAGACGAAGACTAAATAAAAGATAAAAGATATGAGCTAAATCATTTGATTTAGCTCATAAATTTGATATAATTGTATAAGCAAAGTTAAAGGTTGGTGAAAAGATGAGGGATTACTATGAAATCTTAGGTGTGAATAAAGATGCATCAGAAGATGAAATAAAAAAAGCATATAGATCCTTAGCAAAGAAATATCATCCCGATTTAAATCCAGATAACAAAGAAGCAGAAGCAAAATTTAAAGAAGTAAATCAAGCCTATGAAATATTAAGTGATCTAGAGAAAAGATCTAGATATGATAGATTTGGCCACGCAGGAGTAGACCCACAGGCAGGAGGCTATGGCGAAGGTTTTGGAGGGTTTGGTGATATCTTTGACGATATATTTGATATATTCGGTGGCGGAGGATTTAGCAGCAGAGGTTCTAGGAGAAGTGGTCCAGTAAGAGGTGCAGACCTAAGGTATAATCTAAATCTAGAATTTAAAGAGGCTGTATTTGGGGTAGAAAAAGAAATTCAAATTAGAAGAACTGAGAATTGTGAAGCCTGTGGTGGAACAGGAGCTAAACCAGGTACAGGGAAAGAAACTTGCTCAACATGTAAAGGTAGGGGAGAAGTAAGATATGCTCAGCAAACTCCTTTTGGTCAATTTGTGAGGACTTCTACCTGTGATGTATGTAATGGAACTGGTGAAATAATCAAAGATAAATGTAATACCTGTGGAGGTACTGGTAAAGAAGCCAAGACTAAGAAGATAAAAGTAAAGATTCCAGCAGGTGTAGATACTGGCTCTATTATTTCCATGAGGGAAGAGGGAGAAGCAGGAGATAGGGGAGGACCCAATGGTGATTTATATATTTATATAAATGTAGCTGAAGATCCTATTTTTAAACGTTCAGGCAATAATATATATTTAACAGTACCTATTTCTTTTACAGAGGCAGCACTTGGAGCAGAAATAGAAGTACCGACTTTAGAAGGTATAACAAATTATACTATTGAACCGGGAACTCAAACAGGTACAGAATTTAGACTTAGAAACATGGGAGTGCCAAATGTTAAAGGATATGGTAGAGGAGATTTATTCTTTAATGTAGAAGTAAAGGTTCCAACTAAATTAACTGATAAACAAAAACAACTCTTAAGGGATTTTGCAAAGGAAACAGGAGAAAATATTAGGGAGCATAAAAAAGGTTTTTTTGATAAAGTTAAGGATGCTTTTAATTAACAATCACTTTTAAAGTGATTGTTTTTCAAATCATGGTAGTTTTTTTACAGCTCTTAGGGTATAATTATTTTAGATTTTAAAAAAGGATGTGTATTTATGAATTGGACAGAGGTTCAAATAAAGACTACTGCCGAATTAGAGGAATTAGTATCAAATGTATTATATGATGCAGGAGCAACAGGACTTGCAATAGAAGATCCAAGGGATATTTTAGAGTTATCGCTATCTGAAGAAAAGTGGGATTTTGTAGATCCAAGTTTAATAAACTTAGAGTTTGATGGTGTATTAATTAAAGCATATTTCTCAGAATCAGATGATTTAGAAAATAAAATTGAAGAGATAAAAAACAGAATAAAGAATGACCCAGTCCTAAGTACTGGAGAAAATGAAATTAAAATAAGCATGGTAGATGATAATGATTGGGCTGAATCTTGGAAAAAGTATTATAAGCCAATTAGAATAGGTGAAAGAATTTTAATTAAACCTTCTTGGGAAGAATATAATCTAGAAGAAAATGATATATTAATTGAACTAGATCCAGGTATGGCTTTTGGGACAGGCACTCATGAAACTACTGCCATGTGTACAGAAGCTTTAGAGAAATATGTAAAGCCTGGAGATATAGTATATGATATTGGTTGTGGCAGTGGAATACTTAGTATAGTTGCAGCTAAACTAGGGGCTGAAAAGGTAGTAGGAGTTGACCTTGATGAGCTATGTGTAAAAGTATCAAATGAAAATATAGAATTGAACAATGTAGAAAAAATTGTGGAAATTAAAGAAGGGAATCTATTAGATGTAGTGGAAGGTAAGGCTAATATAATAGTTTCCAATATAATAGCGGAAATAATTGCAAGAATGACAAAGGATTTAAAATCTTACCTAAAGGATAATGGTATATTCATTACTTCAGGTATTATTGTGGAAAAAATTGAATTAGTAGAAAAAGCTTTATTGGAAAATGGATTTCAAATATTGGATATTAAAAAGCTGAACGGTTGGGCTTGTATCATAGCTACTAATAATTAGGTGAGAAAACTATGCATAGATTTTTTGTTGCAAAAGAACAAATTATTGATGATATAATAGAGATAATTGGAAGCGATGTAAAACATATAAAAGATGTATTGAGGCTCAAACCTAAAGAAAAAATTGAAATTGCATCAGATGGAACTACTTACACTTGTGAGCTCGAGTCCTTATTAAAAGACAAGATTGTTACAAGAATAATAGATAAGATTGAAGGGATGAATGAGTCTCCCATTGACATCATCTTATATCAAGGACTTGCTAAAGGCAGCAAAATGGATTTAATTATACAAAAATGTACAGAAGTAGGGGTAAAGGAGTTTTATCCTGTAGCAACTCATCGCTCTGTAGTGAAAATAAAAGATATCAAAAAAGAACAAACCAAGGTGGAAAGATGGAATAGTATAGCAGATGAAGCTGCAAAGCAAAGTAAAAGAGATATCCTGCCTATAGTACAAAATATCATTTCTTTTGATGAAATGGTGGATTTGTTAAAAGACCAGGAGAATATCTTGGTTCCTTATGAGGATGAAAAGAAGAGTACAATAAAAGAAAAATTAAAGATAAGTGAGAATAAAAAAATACATTTAATAATAGGACCTGAAGGAGGATTTGAGCCTAGTGAAATAGAAATATTAAAAGGGTTAGGGGCAAATATAGTGACTTTAGGACCTAGAATACTAAGGACTGAAACAGCAGGAATTGTTGCAGCCACAATAGTACTTTATGAACTTGGAGATTTGGGAGTGATTTAATGAACAAAGTAGCTTTCTATACCTTAGGATGTAAGGTAAATCAATATGAAACTGAGGCTATGGAAGAAATATTTGAAAAAAATAATTATAGTATCGTAAATAATGATGAGATAGCTGATATATATGTAATAAATACTTGTACCGTTACTAATTTATCCGATAGAAAATCTAGACAATTTATATCTAGAGCAAAAAAATTAAATAAAGATGCTGTAATTGCAGTTGTAGGATGTTATTCTCAAGTATCTCCTGATGAAGTATCTAAAATAGAAGGTGTAGATGTTGTAATTGGTACTACAGATAGAAATAGAATTCTAGAATTATGTGAAGAAGCAAAAGAAAAAAATGAAAAAATTAATATTGTTAGAAATGTAAAGACACAAAAGGAATTTGAGACTATAAATATAGATGAAATAAAATCTAAAACAAGAGCCTATATAAAGATTCAGGATGGATGTAATCAGTTTTGCTCTTATTGCATAATACCTTATGCAAGGGGGCCAATTAGAAGTAGGAACTTAGATGATATCATTAAAGAAACTAAAAAACTAGCCCATGCAGGATTTAAAGAAGTAGTTTTAACTGGAATTCATGTAGCGTCCTACGGCAAGGATATTGATAAAACTCCTCTTACTAAAGTATTAGAAGAAGTAGGTAAAATAGAAGGAATAGAAAGAATAAGACTTAGCTCTTTAGAGCCAACCTTAATTGATGAAGATTTTATGAAAGCAATTGTAAAAATAGGTAAAGTATGTGATCATTTTCATTTATCGTTGCAATCAGGTTCTGATACAGTCTTAAAAAGGATGAATAGGAAGTATACAACAGCTGAATACAAGGATATTGTTAATTTAATAAGAAAATATATGCCTAATGCAGGGATTACAACAGATATAATAGTAGGATTTCCAGGAGAAACAGAAGAGGAATTTAATGAAACTTTAGAATTTGTAAAGGAAATCCATTTTTCTAGAATACATGTATTTAAGTATTCTCCAAGGAGAGGAACCCCAGCAGCTAAATATGAGAATCAGGTAGATGGTAATATTAAAAATGCTAGGTCAGAAAAACTTATAGCTTTAGGGGAAGAATTAATGTCGAAGTTTAATTCAAGATTTATAAATTCAACCTTATCCGTATTGTTTGAAGAGAAAACCAAGAAAGAAAAAGGCTATATAGAAGGATATACTACAAATTATATTAGAGTAAAATCTAAAAAAGATATTGCTTTGATTGGACAAATAGTAGATATAACAATTAAAGAAGTGAAAGAAGATTTTTTACTGGGATAATAGATGATTTTAATATAGAAATATTATAATATAGTATTAAAGGAGGTGGATAAATTGACTGACTGCTTATTTTGCAAGATAGTTAATGGGGAAATACCTAGCACTTTAATATATGAAGATGAAAAAGTAGTTGCCTTTGAAGATATTGCTCCTCAGGCTCCAGTTCATTATTTAGTTATTCCTAAAAAGCATATACCCTCTGCAGATTATATAGATGAAGATAATAAGGAACTTATAGGGCATGTATTCTTTATAGCGGCTAAGATAGCAAAAGAGAAAGGCTTAGACTCTGGATATAGAATAGTAAACAACTGTGGTATTGATGGAGGACAAACTGTAGAACATCTTCATTTTCATATTTTAGGCAAAAGGAAATTGTTATGGCCACCGGGCTAAATACTAGTTGAAATATTTTGGATTATAATGTATAATAGTCTAGTGCAAACCCCTTATTAGGGATAGTATGAAGTACTCTTGCAGTAGAGAGAGGAGGGAGAAGTCGATGTCAGAAATTAAGGTAGGAGAAAACGAATCTCTTGATAATGCGTTAAAAAGATTTAAAAGACAATGTGCGCGTGCTGGCATTTTAGGTGAAGCTAGAAAGAGAGAACACTATGAAAAGCCAAGCGTAAAACGTAAAAAGAAGTCTGAAGAAGCTAGAAGGAAGAAATATTCTAGATTTTAATTGAGAAGGTGAACAAATGTCCCTTAAAGAAAAACTAATGGCAGATTTAAAAGAAGCCATGAAATCCAAAGATACAATTAAAAAAAATACTATCACTATGGTAAGGGCAGCGATAAAGCAAAAAGAAGTTGATGAAAGAATTGAAGTATCTGATGATGCCATACTAGACATTATAGCAAAGCAATTAAAGGAAAAAAGAATGGCAATCGAAGATTTTAAAAAAGGACAACGACAAGATTTAGTTGAACTAACAGAAAATGAAATAGAAATTCTCTTACAATACCTACCTAAACAACTTTCTGAAGAGGAAGTAGAAGAAATTGTAATTGAAACTATAAAAGAAATAAATGCTACATCTATGAAAGATATAGGCATCATAATGAAAGCTGTAATGCCAAAGGTAAAGGGTAGAACTGATGGCAATATTGTAAATAAAATAATAAGAAAAGTTTTTAATTAACCTGGGTTTAAGCCCAGGTTTTTTGACAAATAAATTTGTTAGTTATTTTACAAATATGTGGGTAATATTATAGATATAGAGATATTACATAAAATATTAATCTCTTAAATACATATAATGGGGGGTGCTTGAATGAAAAAAAACAAAGCAGTCATTATAGCAGTGTTTTTGCTGGTCTTAATTTTATCGCACACGGGATATGCAGATAATGGGGGAGATGTATACATTGTTCCTATCAAAGGTGAAATCAATAAGGCAACTTATAATTTTTTAAATCATACTATGGCTCAATTGCTCAAGGAAGATCCAGCAGCAATTATATTTGAAATTGATACCTATGGTGGACTAATTGATGAAGCAGAGAAAATTAAATCTTTAATCATATCTTCACCTATACCAACTATAGCCTATGTAAATAGTAAGGCAGAATCTGCAGGAGTATTGATAACCATCGCAGCTGAAAAGGTTGTTATGGCAAATTCAGCTACTATTGGCTCTGCTGAAACAATACCAAATACAGAAAAAATACTTTCTATGTGGAGAGGTCTTTTAAGGGATACAGCTCAATATAGAAATAGGAATTCTGAAGTTATAGAAGCAATGGCAGATAAAGATATTGAGATTGAAGGTCTGGTAAGTAAAGGTAAATTAGTTAATTTAACTTCATCAGAAGCTGTTAAATATGGAATAGCTGATTTAACTACAGATAGCTATAATGAAATACTGGAATATTTTAATCTTGGTAGTGCAAATATACAAAAGGTAGATGAAAGCCTTCAAGTAAAACTGGCTAAGTATATATCTAATCCTTATATAAGTAGTCTATTATTGACTTTAGGATTTGTTGGATTAGTCATTGAAATATTAACACCTGGATTTGGAATTGGTGGCACTATTAGTATAATAGGCTTTGGGTTATATTTTGGAGGTAATATTTTAGCTGGAAATTCCCATTGGACATCATTAGTTTTATTTGTAACAGGTTTAATATTATTAGTCATAGAGGCATTAGTACCTGGATTCGGACTTCCCGGAATTAGTGGTATAATATTGGTAATAGTAGGTACGGTTTTAGCTATGGATTCATTAGGAGCAGCAGTGTTGTCCCTGAGTATAGCTATAATAATAACAACTATAGTCACTATAATACTAATAAAGATGGGCTTTAAATCAAAAATGCTTAATAAAATTGTTTTGGATACAGAACATAAAGATGAAAAAGGATATTTATCTGTTAATTCTATGAGCCAATACATGGATAAAGAAGGAATTACAATAACAGAACTTCGCCCTGCTGGGTTTATTGAGATAGAAGGAATAAAATTAGATGCATTATCAGATGGTGGCTTTATTCCTAAA
>CAYMGW010000004.1:6791-8113 GCA_964390085.1 uncultured Tissierella sp. | reverse complement strand
GGGGTTATAATATGTTTTTACCAATAGGGTTTGCCCTAATCATTATCATCTTAGTAATGCTTTTCTTTACATTTGTACCAGTGGGACTTTGGATTACAGCGTTTTTCTCAGGGGTTAAAATTTCTATGTCAACTCTAATAGGTATGAGACTTAGAAGAGTAGCACCATCTAGAATAGTAAATCCAATGATCAAAGCCACAAAGGCAGGTCTTGTTATTAAAATCAATGAGCTAGAGGCACATTATTTGGCAGGGGGAAATGTAAACACTTTAGTAGATGCTTTAATTGCAGCTCAGAGGGCTAATATTCCTCTAGAGTTTGAAAGAGCAGCAGCAATTGATTTAGCAGGAAGAAATGTATTAGAAGCAGTTCAAGTTTCAGTTAATCCTAAGGTAATAGAAACACCACAAATCGCAGCAGTAGCTAAGGATGGAATTGAAGTAGTAGTTAAAGCAAGAGTAACTGTTAGAGCTAATATTGAGAGATTAGTTGGTGGAGCAGGAGAAGAAACTATAATTGCCAGAGTAGGTGAGGGTATTGTAACTACTGTAGGTAGTTCTAACTCACATAAAGATGTATTAGAAAATCCTGATAGTATATCAAAGACTGTACTAGATAAAGGATTAGACTCAGGAACAGCATTTGAGATACTTTCTATAGATATAGCTGATGTAGATGTAGGCAGAAATATAGGAGCTAAACTTTTAATGGATCAAGCAGAAGCAGATAAGAGAATTGCTGAAGCAAAGGCTGAAGAAAGAAGAGCCATGGCAGTAGCTAAAGAGCAAGAAATGAAGGCTGAAGTACAGGCCATGAGAGCTAAGGTAGTAGAATCAGAGGCAGAAGTACCACTAGCTTTAGCATCAGCTCTAAAATCAGGTAATCTTGGGGTTATGGATTATTATAATATGAGAAATATATTAGCAGACACAGATATGAGATCATCCATATCTAAAATAGCTGAAGACGATAAGAAACAGAAATAAGGAGGGATAATATGCCCGGTCCTTTATTATTCTTTATATTCATAGTAGTAATAGATTTAATTCTAAAATCTGCTAAGGATAAACAAAAGATAGAAGAGGCAAGAAAAAGAAGAACACAGGAATTGAGCAAACAACCTGGGGTTCCTACGACTTCTAGACCTATGGCAGACCTTAGAAAAATCTTATCAGAAGAAATTGAAAAAGAAAGACAAAGGGAGATAGAAAAGAGACAAGGAAAGACTCCTCAAAGGCGAAATACCTTGTTTAATGAAAAGAAGCCAAAGGTAAGTACTGTTGATAAAAAGGCAGATATAAAAGAAACATCTTGGGAAATTA
>CAYMGW010000004.1:1984-6781 GCA_964390085.1 uncultured Tissierella sp. | reverse complement strand
AAGAGGAAAAAAGTATTCCAGAAAGTACAAAATTAGATGGAATACCAGCACAAAATAAAGAGAGAACTTTAAGGGAAGATATATTAAGAGGAATAATATTTTCCGAAATATTATCAGAACCGAAGAGTTTACAAAATCAAAAAAGAAGTCTGTAATCTATACAGACTTCTTTTTTTGCGCCAGAAGAACCGTCCCCCTGGCGCAAGAATTTTTAGTAATACCATACTTCCAATAGGCATAGAATTAATAGGAGGGATGATAATGAAACGGCAGATGGAAAATGTAAAATACAGTATTTCAGAAGCATTAGAGTTACCTATAGATATCATGATGGACTTGCCGAAATTAACGGTTATTGGAAATATTGAGGCCTCATTATTAAATCACAAAGGGATTATTGAATATACACAGGAGACAATTAGAATAAATACAAAATCTGGAGTTTTTAAAATAACAGGTGAAGGGCTAGAAATAAAAACAATACTTTCTGAAGAAATAATTATTGTTGGCTTAATTGAAAATATAGAAATAATAAGCTAGGGAGTGTTGTTATGCTAGCTATAAAAATATGGAATTATTTTAAAGGATATGTTATTATTAGGGTTGAGGGACTTACATTGGAAAGGCTCTTAAACTTAGCAGCTACTTACAATATATATCTATGGGATATAAAAAGACATAGTAATATTGTTCTTGAGATGAAGTCTACAACTAAGGGCTTTAAAGAATTGCGAGAAATAGTAAAAAAAGTGGGGTGTAGGATAGAAATAAAAGAAAAAATAGGATTTCCTTTTGTAATAATGAAACTAAAGGAAAGGAAGATGCTAGTAGCAGGATTTTTATTGTTTTGGATGACAATTTTTTTACTAACATCTACTATTTGGAAAATAGAAATACTAGGAATTGAACAGACTCCAAGAGAAGAAATAATTTCTTTGCTAAAGGAAAACAATATATCTACTGGTAAACTAAAATTTAATATAGAGAAAGAAGCCGTGAAAGATATATTAATAAATAATTATGATTATTTTTCCTTTACTTCAGTAAGTATAAAGGGAACAAAATTAATTATAGAAATTAAAGAACAAGATTTGCCTCCAGAAAAAATAGATAAGTCTTACCCTTGTCATATAGTTGCAAAGAAAAAAGGCGTAATAGTTAAGGTTATCCCTAAGAATGGTAAAGCTGTAGTAGAGAAGGGTGAAGTAGTTAATGAAGGAGAAATCCTTATTACGGGCATATTAAATAATGAAAATACTGAGGAGCAAATATTAGTTCATGCAGAAGGGGAAATATTAGCTCTAACTAGATATAGTAGTATTGTTAAAGAACATATAATAAAAAATGAAGAAAGATATACAGGGAAAGTCCATAAGCAAAGGGGGATAAAAATTAAAGATAAAGGAATTATGTTTATGAAGGGCAGTATTCCTTTTGTAAATTACAAAGAAGTTGAAGTAGAAAAAGATTTAATTAATCTTGACAAATGGGGTATAGAATTTCCTATTAAGAAAGTAGAATATGAATATAGAGAAGTTGAGTTAAAAGAAATTAAACAGAATATAGATTTTTTGAAACAATCTGCTCAAATAAAAGCTACAAAGGAAATAAATAAAGAATTACCACAGGATGCACAAATACAATCAAAAAGTACAAGGCATCAATTAGATGAGAATATATTAACAACACAGGTTATAGTGGAAACCATAGAAGATATAGGTAGAAAACAAATAATTGAAAACAGGGAGGATTAGATTTGCCAAACAATATAGAAGAAAATAGCATAGTAATCGAAAACCAAGAAATTATTAGTGAAATATTTGGAGAGCTTGATGAGAACATCAATATAATAAAAGAAGAGTTAGGTATTAGTATTGCTATTAGAGACGGTGAAATAAAATTATATGGTGATAGAGTATCTATAGACTTAGGAGTAAAACTGATTTATAATTTAATAGAGATAGTAAAAAAACAAGGCAAGCTAGATAAACAAAATTTAAGATACTCAATTAAGCTTTTGCTTGAAGGACAAGGAGAATATATGAAAGAACTACTCAAAGAGGTAGTCTGTGTTACTGCTTCAGGGAAAAGTATTAAGCCAAAAACATTAGGTCAAAAAAGATATTTAGATTCTATTAAGAAAAATGATATAGTATTTGGTATTGGACCTGCAGGTACAGGAAAAACTTATTTAGCAATGGCTATGGCAGTCCAATCACTTAAAAATAAAGAAGTAAATAGAATAATACTTACGAGACCAGCAGTGGAAGCTGGGGAAAGCTTAGGATTTTTACCTGGAGATTTACAAGAAAAGGTGGATCCATATTTAAGACCAATTTACGATGCATTATTTGATATCTTAGGAGCTGAATCCTATGCAAGATATATAGAAAAAGGCATGATTGAAGTAGCACCATTAGCATACATGAGAGGTAGAACATTGGATTCATCATATGTTATACTAGATGAAGCTCAAAATACAACCAATGAACAAATGAAAATGTTTTTAACCAGACTTGGATTTGGTTCAAAGGCAATAATTACTGGTGATATAACTCAAATTGACCTTGCAAAGGGTAAAGAATCAGGTTTGAAAACAATTGCAAAGATATTAACTGATGTAGATGGAATAGATTTTATATATCTTTCTAAAAATGATATAGTTAGACATCCTTTAGTTCAAAGAATAATTGAGGCATATGATAGATACGAAAATACAAAAGGATAAGCCATAAGGGAGGATACCTATGGATAATAAAAGATTTCCAATAATAAAAAATCGAAGATTATATAATGGGCTATTGCTTGTAATTTTTACAGCAATCCTTTTTTTTATAACTGTTCATAAACTAGAGACAAATAAATTCAATGTAAAAATAGGAGATATAACAACTACTGATATTAGAGCTACTAAGGATTTAGAAGATATTTATACCACTGAAGAATTAAAGAAGGATGCAATGAACAAAGTAGAGCCTAGATATAGAATATTTCCATCTGTCCAAATGACAATGAAAAATACTATTAAAGATTTTTTAGACACTACTAGGGATATTAAAGCTCAAGAAAATATAAGCATAAATAAAAAAGCTCAGCTTCTTCAGGAAAAGCAAGATCTTGGATTAAGTTCTAAAGAAATTTATTATGCTCTTAGAATGGACTATAAATCTTTAAATAGTTTTGAGAATAATATAATGGATTTAATAAATCAATTAATGAGTAATGGAATTAAGGAAACAGAACTTGAATATGAAAAAGCAAATTTAGTGAAAACCTTTGAATCCTTAGATATGAAAGATGAAGAAAAACAATTAGGACTTTTACTTCTAGATGCTACTATAGAAGCAAATGAATTTCTAGACAAGATTGAGACTCAGAGACGAAAAGAAGAAGCAGTAGAAAAAATAGAAACAGTTATACTCAAAGAAGATGAAATAATAGCACCTCAAGGATCTGTAATAGGAGAAAGGGAATTAGAATTAATTAGAGAATCAGGATTATTAAAGGAAGATAATAAGATTCCAATAGGTGTAATAACAGGTACAGTAATATTAATACTATTGGGAATGTCGATTATAATTGGCTATATATATTTATTTAACAATGAAATACTATATAATAACCGTTTGTTGATATTACTTATTGTTGTATTGTTATCAATAATAATTTGTAAAGAAATGTATTTAATTTCTCAATATATAATGCCAGTAGCTACAGCATCATTGCTAATTTCTATGTTGATAGAGCCAAAGCTAGGCTTATTAGTAAATATGTTTTTATCTTTCTTTTTAGGATTTATGTTAAAGCTTGATGCTGGTACTATTGCTATGTATATGGTATCAGGCAGTATTGCTTCATTAATAGCTATTAAGCAAGAGCAAAGATATAATATTTTACTCAACGGTTTTATTATAGGTATAATAAATATTTTGACTTTAACCGCCTTTAGATTAGCTAAAGGTATAGGTGGTATAGACTCATTTACAGTGGCAGGGTATAGCTTACTAAACGGTCTTATAGCTGCAATTCTAACCTTAGGGTCTTTGCCTATTTGGGAAAATGCTTTTTCAGTTTTAACCACATTAAAACTATTGGAATTATCAAATCCAAATCAGCCATTATTAAAAAAATTACTATTAGAAGCACCAGGTACTTATCACCATAGTATATTAGTTGGCAATTTATCTGAGGCAGCAGCAGAAGCCATATTGGCTAACCCCTTATTAGCTAGGGTAGCATCATATTACCATGATATAGGAAAAACTGTAAGACCCTATTACTTTGCAGAAAATCAATTTGGTATGGAAAATCCCCATAATAAATTGCAGCCTATGCAAAGCACAACTATAATTACATCTCATACTATTGATGGAATAGCATTGGGAAAGGAAAAAAAGTTACCTAAGGAAATAATAGATATAATAGAAGAGCATCATGGCAATACAGCTGTGGCGTATTTTTATCATAAGGCTAAAGAATTAGATAAGGATATAGCTCTATCTATAGATGAGTTTAGATATAAGGGAAGGAAACCCCAAACAAAAGAAGCTGCTATTGTGATGTTGGCTGATTCCTCAGAGGCTGCTGTAAGAAGCATGAAGGACTTAACAAAGGAAAAAATCGAAGATATGGTTAGAAAAGTAGTACAGGGGAAATTAAATGATAGTCAATTAGACGAATGTGATGTAACTTTAAAGGAAATTGAAATTATTATTCATTCTTTCGTAAATGTATTAACTGGAATATATCATGATAGAATTGAATATCCAAATATTGAAGAAGAATCGGAGGCAACGA
>CAYMGW010000004.1:0-1974 GCA_964390085.1 uncultured Tissierella sp. | reverse complement strand
CAAGATAAAGTTGAGATAAAGGATGAAATCAGTGAAGTAATAGAAAAAGTAGTTAATGAAGTTTTAATTTTTGAGGATGAATCCTTAGATTGTGAAGTTAGTGTGTCCTTTGTAGATAACGAAGAAATAAGAGAATTAAATAGGGAGTATAGAGGTGTAGATAGGGAAACAGATGTATTATCTTTTCCTATGGAAGATGAGTTTTTAGTAGGAGGACCTATATTGTTGGGAGATATAATTATATCCCTTGAAAAGGCTTTAGAACAATCTGTAGATTTCGGACATTCTTTATATCGAGAAGTAGCCTATTTGACAGCTCATTCAATGTTTCATTTATTAGGATATGATCATATGAAAGAGGAAGAAAAAAACATAATGAGAGAAAAAGAAAAGGAAATAATGAGGAGATTAAAAATATTCAAAGATAATAAAGAGGAGTAATATTATGAAGAAAAAGACTCTCATTGATAGCTTTAACTATGCAGTATCAGGTATTATTATAGCGCTAAAAACAGAAAAAAATATGAGAATACATTATTTAATTGCTATCCTAGTTATAACCTTAAGTCTTTTCTTTGATTTTTCAAGAACAGAATTTCTGCTTCTATTATTTGCAATATCATTAGTAGTGGTGGCAGAGATGGTTAATACTGCATTGGAAAGAGTAATAGATTTGATTACACAGGAATACCATCCATTGGCAAGATTAGTAAAGGATGTAGCTGCTGGAGCAGTCCTTATTGCGGCCATAAATTCTATAGTAGTAGGATATCTTCTTTTTTTTGATAGATTGAGTTCTTACACAGAGTTGTTACTATTTAAAATCAGAGGCTCTTCTGTTCATCTTACCTTTGTAGCTTTATTAATTGTTGTATTGCTGACTATAGGATTAAAAGCAAAGTTTTATAGAGGACGAGGAACCCATTTTCAAGGTGGTACAGTAAGTGGGCATGCAGCTGTATCTTTTTGTATAGCTACGATAATAGTTTTTTTAGCACAAAATATGCTAGTTACAACATTAGCTTATGGTCTTGCTATTCTTGTAGGAGAAAGTAGAATAGAAGGAAGGATTCACAGTTTTATTGAAGTTTTATTAGGAGCTATATTAGGAACATTAGTAGGAGTTTTAGTATTTCAAATTATAGGATAAGGGGGAAAAAAATGAAACTTAAGGTAAAAATTATTTTGATTGCGATTTTTATAGCACTATTATCTAGCAGTTGTAAGAAGGAAAAAATTGAGGAACCAACCGTAATTGAAAATCCAGAAAATGTAGCAAATGAAGAAGAGAACAATCTACCAGAAGAAGTACCAGAAAAGCGAGGAATACCTTCTCCGCTTAGTGGGCTCTATGCAGAAGAGGTAAAAGTAAATAGAAGGCCAGTAGCGGTTATGTTTGACAACCACCATGGTGCTAGATGGCAATCGGGACTAAAAGATGCTGAAATAGTATATGAATTTTTAGTTGAGGCTCCCTATACTAGATATATGGGTATATATCTAATAAATGATCCACAATCTATAGGACCAATTAGATCTGCTAGACCTTATTTTTTAACATCAGCATTAGAATATGATGCTGTTTATGTTCACGTAGGAGGAAGTGAACAAGCTAAGTCAGATATTAAAACTTTAAAAATAGCTGATATTGATGGATTATCTAGTACAAATAAGGTTTTCTGGAGAAAATCTCATAAGAAAATGCCTCATAATCTATATTCTAGTATGGAAGTTTTAAGAGCAACTCAAGAGGAAAGAAAATATAAAATGACTGGAGAATATACTTCATTTAAATTTAAAGAAGATGAATCCGATATAGATGGAAATATGGCAAATAAAGTAACTATTAATTATAGAAAAAATAATACTACTGAGTATAATTATGATGCTGAAAAGAAAATTTATACTAGGTTGAAGGATGGTAAGCTACATATAGATGAATCAGATGAAACTCCAATTGTAGCAAAGAATATA
>CAYMGW010000003.1:725-18487 GCA_964390085.1 uncultured Tissierella sp. | reverse complement strand
GGTCCATCCTCTTATTACTCTCGCCTCTTTTGGAAGTCTAGTAATATCCATATTTCTTCCAGAATCATGGGCATCCTTTACTACTATTTCCTTTGCACCCATTTCTATTGCCCCTTCACAGGCTGCTATGGCTTCTTTTGTCATTTGATTTACTGCCCATGTATATTCTCCATGACCTAATTCAGTTTCATTCCAATCTGTTACTCCAGTTATACCTTCAATATCAACACTAATGTAAATTTTCATTTATATAACTCCTTTATTACATATTTTAACATTAATTATATTTATAACCCTTTGAACCCCTATATTTTAGACAATTACTTCTCCTTATCACTCAACCAATTATATATGCAAACTATATGCCATTAAATAAATACTCCATTTTTCAATAATTGATAAGCATTGAATTCATTTTAGGGTAAAATTTCTTCCCATTATTTAACCCATTATCTCTAGGTTTATTATTACGATATATATAATGCATTTGTTTAATTCATATAACCATTACATATCATTTCTCAATATATCAGCATAGGTTTCCCTTTTTACTATTAATCTATCTTTTCCTTCACTTAACATGACCACAGCTGGTCTTGGTATCCTATTATAATTACTTGACATAGAATAGTTATAAGCTCCCGTTGAAAGAACAGCTAGCATATCTCCTGTCTCTATTTTAGGTGCCTTTAGATCCCAAATTAAAATATCTCCTGATTCACAGCATTTCCCTGCTATTGTCACCACATCTGTCAGTTCTTTATCTGCCTTATTTATAACAACACCTTCATATTTGGCCTCATATAAGCTAGGCCTTGGATTATCAGGCATTCCACCATCAATAGAAACATAAGTCCGTATTCCCGGAATCTCCTTAATAGCTCCTATTGTATAAATTGTAATTCCTGCTTCTCCCACAACCCATCTGCCAGGTTCTATTATTACTAGTGGTCTTTCTAGGTTATACTCTTTGCATCTTTCTTCAATTTCCTTAATAATAGAATCTGTAAAATAAGCTAATGGCTTTCTTTTCTCATCTTCAGAATAATGGATACCATATCCTCCACCAGTATTTAATTCTTTAACTACAAATCCATATTCATCCTTCACTTTTTTCATTAATTCAGTCATTATTTTAATTGCCTTAATATGATTTTCGTTGTCTGAAATTTGTGACCCAATATGAAAATGGAATCCAAGTAATTCAGTATATTCTAATTTTGAAACTTTTTCCATTGCCATCCTTATGGTTTTTTCATCCAACGGAATACCGAATTTAGAATCTACTTGTCCTGTTTGAATATATTTATGGGTATGACTATCTATCCCAGGACTTATTCTAAATAGTATATGAACCTTTTTATTGTGTTTTTTTGCTATTTCTTCAATTAGCTCCATTTCTTCTAAGTAATCTATAACTATTCTTCCCACATTATTTTCTATTGCCAATTCTAATTCATCTATGGTCTTATTATTTCCATGAAATATTATCTTTTCCATAGGAAACTCAACTTGAATTGCAGTATAAAGCTCACCGCCTGATACTACATCCATTCCTATGCCTGATTCTTTAACTATTCTTGCCATTTCCTTAGTAAGAAATGCTTTACTAGCGTATACTGCCATGGTTTTAGTATGTTTATCCAAGAAGTCTCCTCTAATTTCTCGTAACCTATCTTTAATATAATCTTCAGACATTACATAAAGAGGTGTTTTATATTTTTCAGCTAATTTAACTGTATCACATCCAGCAAATATAAAATTACTCATTTAATAACAGCTCCTCTACAAAATAGTTTCTATAGTTAACCATAAGCAAAAAATATGCCAAGTAAATAAATAGCTATTAGCTAATATTTATCTTGACATACTTTAAAATTTAAAATTATTTCTTCCTATTTTTCGAGTTGTTTTCCGTTTTTTCGGAATAATTATATTAAAATTGACTTCCTAATAATATTTCTTGTATTCTATAATTTCTCTGCGAAGTTCTTTCCAAATTCTATGCATCTTTCTATTGCCTCTTCATCTGGATTCCAAAGCTCTTTTATTCCTTCTTGTACTATCTCAAGCTTAGCATCTTTTAGCTTTTCTTCTAGAATAGCCACTGATTCACCTGACCAGCCATAGGAACCAAATGCAGCTGCCTTTTTGTGCTTAAATCCTAATCCTTTTATCATATCAAGCATTCCACCAGTTGCATGCATTATGCTCTTATTTACTGTAGATGAGCCAAACATGAATGCCTTTGATTTAAATAATTCAGTGATTACATCATTTTTATCAGAATTAGCTGCATTGAATAACTTTACAGATACATCTTTATCAACAGATTTAATTCCTTCTGCTATGGCTTCTGCCATCCTTCTTGTACCATTCCACATAGTATCATATACTATTGTTATTTGGTTTTCTTGATATGCATCTGCCCATTTTAAGTATTTTTCCACTATTTGTGCTGGATTATTTCTCCAAATAATTCCATGGGATGTAGCTATCATATTTAGTGGAAGATTAAATCCTAATATTTCCTTAATTTTATTAGTAACTAATGGACTAAATGGAGTTAATATATTTGCATAATATTTAATAGCTTCTTGATATAACTCAGCTTGATCTACCAAATCATTATACATTAAGTCTGATGCATAATGTTGCCCAAAGGCATCATTGCTAAATAATATATTTTCTCCACTCATATATGTCATCATACTATCGGGCCAATGAAGCATTCTTGCTTCTACAAAAGTCAATATTGATTCCCCTATATCTAATGTATCCCCTGTCTTTACTTCTACAAAATTCCAATCTTCATGAAAATGACCTTTCAATATTTTCGCACCATTAGATGTACAATAGATTGGAGTATTTGGTATTTCTTTCATCAACAGTGGTAATGCCCCACTATGGTCTATTTCTGAGTGTTGTGCAATTATACAGTCAATTTCATTTAAGTCAATCTCTTTTTTCAAATTGTTAATATATTCTTCCGCAAATGGTTCCCAAACTGTATCAATAAGTACTGTCTTCTTATCCCTAATCAAGTATGAATTGTAGGAAGACCCTCTATGGGTTGAATATTCATCTCCGTGGAATGTTCTTAGCTCCCAATCAATTTTTCCTACCCATGTTACCTTATCAGTCATTTTGAAACTCATCTCAATACCTCCTTTTATTTAATTACATAAACTTATAGTATATGTACCCAAATTCACTATAAAATATTATTGATTTGTTATTTATTATGACAATAAGGGTAAAATCATTATAAAAACATATTAATTTTGAGGTGATAATTTTGGAATCTATAAAAATAATGGTTGAAGAACATACTAATATCAGAAGAATGCTTAAGGTAATTAGAGAGCTTTGCTATAGAGTTATGACCAATGGTGATTATGATATAGCTGATTTCCCAAGGGTCATTGACTTTGTAAGAACTTATGCAGATAAACATCATCATGGAAAAGAAGAAGATATCTTGTTCGAAACCATGAATAAAGAGATTGAAAGGCTTGCAAAATCAGGAGCAATAACTGGAATGTATATAGAGCATGATATGGGAAGGCTTTATATGGCAAATCTTGAAAAAGCATTAGAAAATTTTAAAAATTGTAATGATGAAGCAAGACTTGACATTATAGCTAATGCCATTTCTTATGCAGATTTATTAGACAGACATATAGAGAAAGAAAACACTGCCATGTATAAATTTGCTGAGAATATGTTAAATGATCGTAGTCAATCTTTTGTTGAAGATGAATGTAAAAAGGTAGAGGACTATGCTACTAAATCAGGGCTTCAAAAGAAGTATATTGCTATGGTAAATGAGCTTGAAAATAAATACTTATAGGATAATTTTCGGGAGACCATAAGTCTCCCCTTACTATTCTATTTCTTCTAAAGCCTCAATATCCAATAAAATTATTCTTCTATGACCAATTAATTTTATAATTCCCATATCTTGAAAAGCTGTTAATTTTCTACTTAAAGTCTCCTGGCTCATTCCTAGATGAGAAGCTAAATCTCTTTTGCTCATCTTAAGTACCACTTCTCCCTTTTCATTTGCCATATTAATTAGAGTAAGAGCAAGTCTTCTTTCTACTCCATGAAGACTTATATTTTCTATTAAATGCTCTGCCTTTTCTAGTCTCTGGCTTAGTTCTTCCATTACCTTAAATGCTATAGTAGGATATTTTATCATTAGCTCTTTTAGTTTTTTGCCATCTATAATACATGCTACAGTTTTTGACAATGCTTCTCCATTATCCGTTAAAGGCAATGGACTAAATAGGGATAACTCTCCCATAAAATCTCCAGGTCCCAATACTCTAATTACTTGTTCTTTACCTGAGTCTGTAAATCGTGTTATTTTTACCTTCCCAGAGTGAATTACGTAGAGCTTTTCCCCCTTATCCCCAGCCATATAGAGCATTTCACCTTTTTCAAAGGTTTTTTCTTTTGTTATCCTAGCTACTTCCATCATTTCCTCATAAGTTAGATTACTAAAGATTGGAACTATCTCTATACAATTTTTACCTTCTCTTTTAAAGCAGTTACAATCCATTCAAACCTCTCCTTAATCCAATACTAATTTTTTTGATTTACCTCTATCACCGTATCCTAGAAGCCTAACTGCATTAACCACAACCAATAGAACAGATAATTCATGAACTAACATCCCAAAGGATAAATTAACTGTTTTAATTAATACTCCCGCTAGTAGCAATGCTGCTACGGCTATGGCAAAGTAAATATTTTGTCTCATATTATTTACCGTAGCGCGGCTTAATCCTATTGCATGGGAAAGCTTTCTTATCTCATCAGACATTAATACAACATCTGCTGTTTCCATAGCTACATCTGTTCCAGCCCCTCCTATTGCAATACCTAAATCTGCTGAAGCTAAAGCTGGTGCATCATTTACTCCATCCCCTACCATTGCTGCTACACCATATTTTTCTTGTAATTCTTTTAATACTCTTACCTTATCCTCTGGTAAAAGTTCAGCATAGAAATCATCTAATCCTATCTCTTCTGCTATTGCCTTGGCTGCCCTTTTATTATCTCCCGTAAGCATTACTATTTTTTCTACACCTAATTTTTTTAGATTAGATACTAATTTTTTAGCATCCTCTCTTACAACATCAGCAATAGATATAATCCCTAAAATTCTCTCTGTGTCTCCAATTATTACCGCTGTTTGGCCTTTTTCTTCTTCAGATTGTAAATACTTCTCTATATCTTCTTCTATATTTATCTTGTTTTCTAAAAATAATTTTCTATTTCCTATTAAAACCATTTTATCTTTTATTTTAACTCTAAGACCTTGACCAGTTATTATCTCTGATTCTTCCGGGACTTCGTTAATCTTTCCCAAATCTTTTTCTGCTTTAGCAACAATTGCTCTTGCTAACGGATGTTCTGAATATCCTTCTCCTATTGCAGTAATTCTTAGTAGTTCTTTTTCATCTATATTATAAGACTTTATATGTGTTACCATTGGCTTTCCAATAGTTAGTGTTCCTGTTTTATCAAAGGCTAGAACTTTAATCTTCCCTAGGTTTTCCATTATTTCTCCACCCTTAACCAATACACCATGCTTTGCCCCATTTCCTATACCTGCTACAATAGATACAGGAGTTGAGATAACCAAAGCTCCTGGACAAGCGATAACTAATAGGGTAAGGGCTAATACTAAGTCTTGAGTCACTAAATATAATACTATTGCTAATACTATTATAGCTGGGGTGTAGTATCTTGAAAACTTCTCAAGGAACTTTTGAGTTTTTGCTTTTTTGTCTTGAGCTTCTTCTACCATTTGAAGTATTCTTGAAAATGTAGTATCCTCTCCTACTCTTGTAGCTTCAACTACTAGATATCCGGACTCAATTACTGTTCCTGAAAAAACACTATTATCAATATTTCTGTTAACAGGTATTGATTCTCCAGTAATAGCTGCCTGATTTACATAGGCAGAGCCTTCTATAACAATACCATCTACGGAGATTTTTTCTCCTGGCTTCACCACTACCTTATCTCCTTTAACTACCTCATCAGGTGAAACTATTGTTTCAGCTCCATCTCTTATTACTCTAGCTGTATCTGGAGCTAAATCCAATAAAGCCTTTATTGAAGACCTTGTTTTTTCTATAGTTCTTGACTCTAGATAATCACCTAGCATAAATAGAAACGTTACAGCTGCAGCTTCCCAATACTCTCCTATAAACATTGCACCAATAACTGCTATAGATACTAGAGCATCTATTCCTATTATCCAGTATCTTGCAGCAGATATTGCATTTCTGAGTATAGGAGTACCTGCAATTATGGCTGCAAGAATCATGACTACTGATGTTATTGTTTGCTGACCTATTGTATTTTTCAATACAAAGGCTATCACTACTAATATCCCTGAGAGCCAAACTCTTTGAGCCTTGGTTAATTTCATAATACTCCCCCCTCTTGAACTTTACTTATTATTTTTCACCTAAAACATCAAATCCTAGTTTTTCAATTTTTGCTATTATATCCTCTGAGCTTAATACTCCTTCATCAAAGGTTGCTTTTACTCTAGATGTGTTAAACAATACTTCTCCTTCCGATATTCCCTTTGTCTTCTTTAACATTCCTTCAATTTTAGCAACACAGTTTGGGCAAGTTAATGTTTCTAATTGATATGTTTTTGTTATCATAATATTACCTCCTAGATTTTTATTGTTTGTAACCTTATTATAAATTAGGATAAAACAGTTTACTTTGACCTAGGTCAAAATTTAGAAATAATTAAAAATATTTTGGGGAGTAATTTAATAAATACCCTTATTTTAATATTATTAATTAATTTAGAAGGAATTATTATTCTTTATATTGTAACTAATTCGTAAACTCATATTTCTTGTAAATAATGAAATATTATGTTACCTTATAGTTATGAAGGATGGTGATAATATGAAAAGTTTAATTAAAAAACTTTCTTTAATCTTAGCAGTCTTAATGATATTAGTATTTTCTTTTGGATGTACCCCTAAGGATAAACCAGCAGCAGTAGAAGAAAAAATATCTACAGGTTTGGGTTTTTTAAGCGAAATAAATACTGAAAATGGAAAAAACCTTATTACAATTAATACAAATGAAACAAACTTAAAATTAGAGGTAACAGATAAGAATCTTGTAGATAGTTTAACTATAAATGAATATTATATGGTAGCATATGATCAGAATAATATAGTGAAGTCAATAGAAGTCAATCCATTTATAAAGAACTTAGTTGAAAATCATACTAAATCAGATGGAGAATCTGAGGATATAGTTATTAAAGCTACAGATAAAGTTGATGTTAGGGATTTAACCTTGCTTGATTCTGCAAAAATAGATTTCGATGAAGATGGAACAGAAGAAACTATAGAGTTATATACAGTTGCTGAAAGATATAATGGTGAGATTGCATGGGATGATGGTCAAAATTGGATGCTAGTTGTAAGAGATACTGATAAAGACTACGTACTCTTTGATGATTATATTCAATTAGGTGGTATAAGTTTTTATGCATATTTTGAAGATGAAGAATTTGTAATAGCTACAACTCAATCAGGTACTGCAAGCCTAAGACTTATAGAATATAGATTTAACAAAGAATCTAATAGTTTTGTTGGTTCAATAAGTTTCTCTACTAAAGGTAATGTAAATATGTTACACCAAGCACCTTTAAAATACTAAAAAGCCCTTAAGCAGGGCTTTTTTTATTGATCATATCATGAATTTCTTCCTTGGATACTGGCTTACTAAAATGATATCCTTGGGCTATGTCACATTTCATTTCCTTTAATATCTGTAACTGCTCTAGATTTTCTACGCCTTCAGCAGTTACCTTTAATCCTAGTTGTTTTGCTAAAACTATTATTGTATTTGAAATCATCTTATTTTTATGATTCTTTTCAATATCGCTGATAAAAGATCTATCAATTTTAAGCTCATTTACGCTCATTTCATTCAAATAGTTAAGGCTGGAATAGCCTGTCCCAAAATCATCTATAGCTACTGCTATTCCAAGTTTTTTTAGCCTACTAAGCACATTTAAAGTATAGTCAATGTCTGATATAGCTATAGTTTCTGTAATTTCCAATGTTAAATTTTTAGAATCTAAACCTGATTCATTAAGTGCATTTATTACTTCATTTATAAATCCTCTATGTTGAAACTGCTTAGCTGAAATATTTACAGATATTATTATATCATGCCCTAAATCAATCCATTTCTTTCCTTGAGTTAAAGCTTCTTTTAATATCCATTCACCCATTTGAATTATCAATCCAGATTCTTCTGCCAAAGGTATAAACTTATCTGGATATAATAATCCCTTTTCCGGATGATTCCATCTTATTAAAGCTTCTAATCCTCTAATCTTTCCCGTAAGTATGTCTATCTGAGGTTGGTAATGTAATACCAACTGATTGTTTTCTACAGCCTGTCTAAGTTGGTTTAAAAGCATCATTTTCTCAAGACCTTTAGATTCTATTTCCGCACCATAAAGATAATAAGAATTTCCTCCAAAATCCTTAGCTTTATACAATGCAAGGTCTGCATTTTTAATAATAGACTGAGAATCTAATCCTCCTTCAGGATATAATGCTATGCCAATACTAGTAGTTAGATATAGTTCATAGTCTTTAACACGATATGGTTTTTTAAAATCTTCTATAACATTACGTGCCATCTCTATGGCATTATCCCTATGACTAACACTATTTATTAGTATAAAGTATTCATCTCCACCAACTCTAGCAACAATATCTCCTTCTTTCACCAACTTGCTAAGTCTCGTCCCTAAAAGTTTTAATATATGATCCCCCACATTATGTCCTAATGTATCATTTATATGTTTAAATCTATCTAGATCTAATAGCAATACTGCAAATAAGTCTTTTCTTTGTTCTATATTTTCAAATATATTATCTAATTCCTCTTTAAAATAAATCCTATTGGGAAGAGATGTCACCGAATCATAATATGCTAAATTATATATTTCTTTTTGCTGTTCTATTAAATCTTTGTTGGCTATTTCAAGTTGACAAGTTCTCTTTAGTACTTCTTTTTGAAGTTTTTTATTATAAAAATATAAAAATAAGAAGACAAAAGATATAATTGAAACGAAAAGTATGATTTGTTTCCTATAGGTAGTATATATCATCTTAATATAAGATATATCTTCCCCAAACCACTTTTTATATATCTTATCGTAGGTCTTATTTTTCTTAATAATTTCCAAGCCTTTTTCTAATACTTGAAGAAGCTCTTCATTATCCTTTCCAATAGCTAGACCATAGTTGGCAGTAGAAATAGGTTCACCTGCTATTTTAACCAGTTCTGTCATCTTATTTCTTTGTAAATGATATAAGCCTACTAATTTATTTCCCAAAGCTGCATCTACTTCCCCACTTCCTAGAGCAATTAATGCCTCCTCTTGGTTACTTTTTGGGAGAGCTATAACATAAGGTATTCCTAATATTAAAGATTCATTATAATCGTTTTGTTGATATGCTACCCTCAATCCTTCTAAATCATCTAATTCATTTATATGTACAATGTCTTTTCCTGCAAATATCACCTGCTCATTGATAATTGTAGGTGAAGTAAAATTATATTTAGCTAATCTCTCCTCATTTTGTGACATGCCGATTATACCATCAACTTCATTATTATCTAAGGCTAATACTGCATCCTTCCACTCCATAGGTATAATTTCAACCTTTAAGTCCATCTCATTAGCAATAGCATTTATTATGTCAATATTAAATCCCTTAAAGTTTCCATTCTCATCAACATACTCATAAGGCGGATGATTATAATCACCAGCAAGCTTAATATTGTTTAGATTATTAATAGCATATACACTTTTACTACCAACAAATACACTTTGAATCAAAAGCAAAGTTAATATTATCAATGATAATATTATATTTTTCTTAATTCCAGATTTCATAATCATCCCCCCTTTTTATGATATTTCCATCTTGAAAATATTTTCAAAATCTTAATATATTAAATCCTCTTTATCCCTTTTGCAAAATTAATAAATCTATCTATATCTTCTTTATTGGTATCAAAAGACGTAACTAATCTAACTAAATTGGATTCTTCATCTATTACATAAAAGTCAAATTTTTCGTGCAAGGGTTTTATCAAGTCTTTATCCATATAAGCAAAGAGCATATTAGTCTCCGGTTCATTTTTTAAAGTGATTCCAGAAATTTCAGATAAACCTCTTGCAAAATATTTACCCATATTGTTTGCATTTAATGCATTTTCTTTCCATAAATCATTGCTTAGATAAGCGATAAATTGTGCAGATACAAATCTCATTTTAGATAATAGCTGCATCCCTTGCTTCCTATAAAATTTAAATCCTTTACTCAAATTCTTGTTTAATGAAACTATAGCCTCTCCTATCATCATTCCATTCTTTGTTCCACCAAAGGATAATAAGTCTACTCCTGTATCTGCTATCATCTCTTTAAAGGTAGTACCCAAAGCTACTACTGCATTAGCTATTCTAGCCCCATCTATATGTAATAGCATATTGTTTTCATGAGCAAATTCAGCAAGATCTTTAATTTCTTCTATAGAATATAAAGTTCCTGTTTCTGTAGTTTGGGATATGGAAATTATTCTAGGTTGAGATTGGTGTTCGTCACCTAGGGAATGGATAAAGCGTCTTACTCCTTCTTTACATATCTTTCCGTTTTCATTTGGTATTTGTAATATTTTTGATCCACTAAATTTTTCTAATGCTCCACACTCGTCTACATTTATATGAGCTGTGTCTGCACATACTACTGCTTCATAGGGCTTTAATAGCCCACTGAGCCCAATAACATTTGCAGCTGTGCCTGTAGTTACAAAGTAGACATCTACATCTTTCCCCAGTAGTTCTTCAATTTTTTCTATAGCCCTTTGAGTTGTACTATCATTTCCATAGGAATAGTCATGACCAGTATTTACATTTATTATAGCTTCTATACCCTTTAATACTACAAAATTACCAATTATATACATTATTATACTATATTCGATAATTAAACCAAATAGGTATATTGTCATATTATAGAAGATATTATTATAATACTTTCTATGGTATAATATACTGTACAAATGGAGGTGATAATGTTGAAATCTTATTTGATTGTTATTGTTATAGGATATTTATTTGGATGCTTACAATGGTCATATATACTAAGTAAAACCCTCTTAAAGGTTGACATTAGAACACTTGGTGGAGGTAATGCGGGAGCATCAAATACTGTAGTATCTATAGGTTGGAAATTGGGAGTTTTAGTTGCAATTTTGGATATATTAAAAGCAATTATTTCTATTTTAATTATTAAATATTTATTTAAAATTTCTTATATAGAGGAAAATATTTTTCTTCTATATTTAAATGGTATTTTTGTAATTCTTGGCCATGATTTTCCATTTTTTATGGGATTCAGAGGTGGAAAAGGTGCTGCATCTCTTTTAGGTATGCTAATAGGTATAGATTACAGGCTTGGTATAATTGGTTTTTTTGTGATTTTTCTTGTTACTGTTTTTACAGATTATATTGCCTTAGGTACTTTATGTTTAAATGTTTTTTTAGTATTATCAGCTATTTATCTTAAGCTTGACCTTGGTTCTATAATTGCAGCATTAATTATTTGTGCTATAGGATTCTACCTTCATATTCCAAATATTAAATCTATTAAAAGAAAAGAAGAAAAAGGACTAAGAGAGGCATTAAGGAAAAAGATTAAAAATATATAAAAAGTCTTCCCTCGGAAGACTTTTTTAATGATAAAATCATAATTCTTGTATCTTAACTATTTTTTCCTTTTAGGATTTGCTATTTCAACCTTAACCTTTGTTCCTTTTATTCTTACTTCGTTTAGCCTTTCTAAGACATCATCAGCATAGTCTCCTGGTACTTCTACAAATGTAAATTTATCATATACATCTATATTTCCTACTAAATTTTTTGATATGCCAGTTTCCTGTATTAATGCGGCTAATATATGCCTTGGACTTATACCTTTTTTCTTCCCTAAATTTATATGAAGTCTTGTTAGAGGTCCTGATGATTTAAACCCTGTGGATTTACCGCCTCCTGCTTTAGGCTTTCCTCCAAAATCCACCATGTCTAACTCTTCATGCCCCTCTAGTCTATTTTCAGACATATAGAATTTTAGTAGTGCTGCAGCTATATCAAAAGAAGTATAATCATCCTCAAGCAAATTTTCTATGATTTTTTCATATTTTCCTAGGTCTTCATTGTCAATCTCTTGCTTTATCTTTTCAAGCATAACAGATGTATAGGATTCTTGTATATCCTTAAGGGTTGGCAAATCCATTCTTGTAATTTTAGTTTTAGTATATCTTTGTATATCCTTTAATTTATAGATATCCCTTCCAGCTACAAAGCTAAAGGCTCTTCCTTCCCTACCTGCTCTTGCAGTTCTACCTATTCTATGAACATAATATTCTTCATCCTGTGGCATATCATAATTAATAACTAAATCTACATCATCTACATCTATTCCCCTTGCTGCCACATCTGTAGCTATTAAAATATCTATTGTACCCTTCCTGAATTTACCCATTACAGCATCTCTTTGATTTTGCTTCAAATCTCCATGTAACCCATCAGCAAAATATCCTCTTCCCTGCAATTCCTCAGTTAATTCATCTACCTTTTTCTTAGTGTTACAAAATACTACAGTTAACTTTGGATTATACATATCTATAAGCCTGGATAAGATTTCAGTTTTCATATGCTGTTTTAATTCAAAATAAGCTTGCTCTACCTTAGGTACTGTAAGTTCCTTATGAACCACCTTAATAATTTCAGGATTTGTTTGATAACGTGCGGCAAATCTCATGATTTCTTCTGCCATTGTTGCTGAGAAAAATACAGTTTGTCTATCTTCTCTTAATCCATTCATTACAAGGGCGATATCATCTCTAAATCCCATGTCAAACATTTCGTCCGCTTCATCTAATACCATCATACTTACATTGTCAATTTTTAGAGTTTTTCTCCTTATATGGTCTAAAACTCTCCCCGGTGTACCTATTACAATCTTGACTCCCTTTTTTAATGCTTTAATCTGTCTATCTATTGGTTGCCCACCATAAATAGGAACTACAGATATGCCTTTTTTATGTTTTGCGAGTTTTCCGATCTCCTCTGCTACCTGTATTGAGAGCTCCCTAGTTGGGCATAAAACCAATGCTTGAACGTGATTTTCATCTGGGTTGCATTTTTCTATAATTGGGATACCAAATGCAGCGGTTTTCCCTGTTCCTGTTTGTGCTTGCCCAATAATATCTCTACCTTCTAGGATTACTGGTATTGCTTGGGATTGAATTGGAGACATTTCTTCAAAGCCCATATCACTAATCCCTTTTTGCACTTCTTTCGACAAATTAATCTCTTCAAATCTTAATTTTTCCATGTATTAAAAATCGTCCTCCTTAATCTATAACCTATTAAGTATACATATAATGTTAACTAATTGCAAGGAAAATATTATGCTATACTTCATATCTTTAATATACCCTTTATTATAAAATTTTTCTTGCATTTATTGGTTAAGTTTTTATATATAATTATTAGGGTATACATAAGAAAAATATAAATTCTTATAATTTATTCTAGGAGGCGGATTTTATGTTTACCATGGAAGCTTTTCAAATGATGCTTGAAAGTACTCCTATAGGATACGCATATCATGAACTTATTTATGATGACCAATGTATCCCCATAGACTTCCGAATATTAAGTTTTAATCCATCCTACCTAGAAATTATTGGAGTAGGAGACATAGATATACAAAATAAATATATATTAAAACTATTCCCAAATCTTAAGAAAGAAATCCCACAATTATTTGAATCAGTAGCTGAAGCCGTTTTGCATAATAAACATACCTTTGTTTCTGGATATGTACCTAGTTTTAAAAAATGGTTAAAAATACATTTCTTTTCACCTCAAGATAATTTCTTTATTGCACAATTAGTTGATATAACTAAGGAGAAAGAACTAGAAAACAATCTAATACAAAAATCAAGTGAATTAGAAGTATTAATAAATGCTATTTCTGATTTACTCATAGCAATTGATCTCTCTGGAAATATTATCAAAGTAAATCAAGCTTGGGATAGAATCTTAGGCTATAATATTAATGAATTAATATCTCAACATTTTATGTCCTTTCTTCATCCAGAGGACCTAGAATTTATATATAACTCCTTTAATACTGGTATAATTTTTGACTCTAACTATATTTTGAGAACTAGAGTGTTAAATAAAGGTGGAGAATGGTTATATTTCGAATGGAAACTAACTTTTTATGAGGAACTTACTTATGCTGTTGGAAGGGATGTTACAGAAATTGTTGAAAAAGAAAAGCAGATTCACTATCTATCTTATCATGATAAATTAACTGGTCTTTATAATAGAGCATTCTTCGAAGAAGAACTAAAAAGACTGGATAATAATCGGCATTTACCCTTATCTATTATCATGGGTGATGTAAATGGCCTCAAAATAGTTAATGATGTATTTGGTCATTTAGCTGGCGACAAAATGCTACAATCCATTTCCGAAATACTTAGAAGCTCCTGTAGAAAAGGTGATATCATTGCTAGATGGGGTGGCGATGAATTTATTATTTTACTTCCTAACACTTCTGATGTAATAGCTGAAGAAATAATTGATAGAATATATAGCAATTGTAAAGATAAAGAATTAGATATGCAATATGCAAATATTTCTTTAGGATATGCTATTAAAAATTCTAGTGACGAAGATATATTGAAGGTTTTAGTTGAAGCTGAAAATAATATGTACAAAAACAAACTAATAGATGGAAAAAAAGTTAGAGATACAATCATTTCATCTATGATACAATATCTTTTTGATGGCAATTATGAAATCAAATACCATATTAATAGAATTAAAAATTATTCTCTTGCACTAGCTAATAGGTTAAATCTATCAAATTGCGATAAAAACAAACTAATCCTCCTTGCAGAGGTCCATGATATCGGTAAAATTTCTGTCCCTAAAGAAATATTGGATAAACCAAGTATATTAAATGAATCAGAGTGGGATGAAATAAAAAAACATCCTGAAACAGGATATAGAATTGCTAAATCTATACCCGAGTTATCTCATGTTGCAGAACTAATTTTATATCATCATGAACGTTGGGATGGTAAAGGTTATCCTCACGGACTCAAAGGAGAAAAAATTCCATTATTATCTAGAATATTTTCTGTGGTAGATGTTTATGATGCTATAACTCAAGATAAGCCCCATAGGAAAGCTATAAGTTTAAATGAAGCTATAGATTTTCTATTAAAAAATAAAGGTACTCAATTTGATCCTTATATAGTAGATTCCTTTGTAAAAATTTTGCTTCAAAATTGATTACCTCTCAAACAAAAACTAGACTAGGGTCTAGTTTTTTTGTATAATCTTTAGAGATGATTTTATCAATGAGAGGAGATATAAATGAGTATTTTAACAGTAAAAAACCTAAGCCATGGTTTTGGAGATAGAGAAATATTAAGGAACGTATCTTTTAGACTACTAAAAGGTGAACACGTAGGTCTAATAGGTGCTAACGGAGAAGGAAAATCTTCTTTTATGAATATAATAACTGGAAAGCTAGAGCCTGATGAAGGACAAATAGAATGGGCTAAAAGAGTTAGAGTTGGATATTTAGATCAACATACAGTATTAGAAAAAGGTCAAACCATTAGAGATGTATTAAAGTCCGCCTTCAAATACCTCTTTGATTTAGAGCAAGAAATGCAGAATATGTATTTAAAAATGGGTGATGTATCTGAAGATGAGCTCTCTACTTTGCTTGAAGATGTAGGCACTATACAGGATATATTAGACCATAATGATTTTTATATAATAGATGCTAAAGTAGAAGATATAGCTAGAGGCCTTGGTCTTGATGATATTGGTCTCGATAGAGATGTAAACGACTTGTCTGGAGGACAAAGAACCAAAATACTTCTTGCTAAGCTATTATTACAAAAACCAGATATTCTTCTACTAGATGAGCCTACTAACTATCTAGATGAGCCGCATATTATATGGCTTAAAAGATATCTTCAAGAATATGAAAATGCTTTTATACTTATATCACATGATATTCCTTTTTTAAATTCCGTTGTGAATTTAATCTATCATGTGGAAGATAAGGAACTAAGCAGATATGTAGGAGATTACGATAATTTTGAAAAAGTATATGAAGCTAAAAAAGCTCAATTAGAGGCAGCATATAAAAAGCAGCAACAAGAGATTGCAGAGCTTGAAGATTTTGTGGCAAGAAATAAAGCTAGGGTTGCAACTAGGAATATGGCAATGTCTAGACAGAAAAAATTAGATAAAATGGAAATAATAGAGTTAGCCCGTGAAAAACCAAAGCCAGAATTTAATTTTAAAGAAGGAAGGACTGCAGGCAGACTTATATTTGAAACTAAAGACTTAATAATAGGTTATGATGATCCTTTATCTAAGCCCCTTAATCTAATAATGGAAAGAGGACAAAGAATAGCCTTAATTGGTGCCAATGGTCTTGGAAAGACTACTTTACTTAAAAGTATACTTGGTGAAATTAAATCTGTATCAGGTAAGGTAGAATTAGGAGATAATCTTCAAATAGGATACTTTGAGCAAGAAATCAAAGCTCAAAATAATAATTCCTGTATTGATGAAATATGGCAAGAATTCCCTGGGCTAACTCAATTTGAAGTTAGAGCTGCACTAGCAAAATGTGGCTTAACCACTAAGCATATTGAATCCAAAGTAATGGTATTAAGTGGAGGAGAACAAGCTAAGGTAAGACTTTGTAAACTTATTAATAAGGAAACCAATGTCTTAATCCTGGATGAGCCTACCAATCACTTAGATGTAGATGCTAAAGAAGAACTAAAGAGAGCATTGAAGGCTTATAAAGGGAGCATTCTCCTTATATCACACGAACCCGATTTTTATAGAGATGTAGCTACTGATATTTGGAATTGTGAAAACTGGACAACAAAAATATTTTAAGATATAGAAAAAGTAGCAAAAGGAATCTTCTTAGGAAGGTTCTTTTTATTTAGGGACTCAAAATATTTATTTCCCATTCTATATTTTATGCTATAATTGAAATAACTAAATATTTGAAAGGCGGGATAATATGCGTTGGAGTTTAAATGAATTATATACTTCCTTTGATTCTAAGGAGTATACTTCCGATCTAGGAAAACTTGATATTTTAATAGTAGAATTTAGTAAATGGGCTGATGATAATTTAGTTTCTCGTAATAATCCTGTAGACAAAATGGAGAAATATATTGAATTATCTATAGATGTAAATTCAATATTTACAAGACTCTTTTCCTTTGCATCTCTTACAACTGCAGTAGAAGCTAAAAACGAAATAGCTCTTCAATATCTTGATAAATTGAGAGTAAAAAATTCAGAATTAACTAAGCCTAATGTTCAGTTCCAAAGCTTTATGAAGGATATAGATAATTTAGATGAGTTAATCGATTCATCTGAATTATTGAGGGAACATAAATTTTTCCTAAAGCAAATTAAAGAACAATCTAAATATATGCTTAGCGAAAAAGAAGAGGTACTTATATCAAAGATGTCTAACACAGGCTCATCTGCTTGGACAAACTTACAAAACATGGTATCATCAACATTATTGGTAGAT
>CAYMGW010000003.1:0-715 GCA_964390085.1 uncultured Tissierella sp. | reverse complement strand
GAAGATAAACAACTTCCACTTCCAGCAGTTAGAAATCTTGCTCATGATAAAGACCCTGTAAAACGAAAAATAGCTTATGAAGCTGAATTAAAAGCATATAAGAAGATTGAAGAATCTTCAGCTGCAGCACTAAATGGCATAAAGGGTGAAGTCATAACTATAGCTGATCTAAGGGGTTTTAATTCTCCTTTAGAAGAAACTTTAGTGCAATCTAGAATGGATGAAGAGACTCTAAATGCTATGCTTACGGCTATGAAAGAATTTTTGCCAATATTTCACAAGTATTATAGAAAGAAAGCGGAGTTATTAGGATATGAAGATGGACTTCCTTTCTATGAAATGTTTGCACCTATGGGAGAAGTAAATCGGACTTTTACTTATGATGAAGCAATAAAATATGTAATAGATAATTTTAGAACTTTTTCTGATAAGCTAGCTGATTTCGTACAAAATGCCTATGACAAAAACTGGTTAGATGTGGAACCTAGAGAGGGAAAAAGAGGTGGAGCATTCTGCTCAAATCTACACCCTATAAAAGAAAGTAGAATATTAGCTAATTTTAATGGCAGTTTTTCAAATATGACTACATTAGCCCATGAATTAGGACATGGATATCATGGACTTAATTTAAGGGATGAAAGTATTCTAAATAGTAGATATCCTATGCCAATAGCAGAAACAGCTTCCATATTCTGTGAAACAATAGTTGTTAATG
>CAYMGW010000002.1:13879-19509 GCA_964390085.1 uncultured Tissierella sp. | reverse complement strand
ATACTTCTCCAGAATAAATATTTTCAACATTACCATATTCAAATTGTACAACTAGCTCTCCTTCTTCATTTATATCTAAAGCTTTTCCAAATCTAATTTCTTCCCCTCTTATTAATTTAACCTCTTTGCCTATTAATATAGAGTTTTCCTTACATATATCTATTGCCCTAGTTATAGTATCTTTATCTCTGAAATCTATATAAAGCTTTTCAAGCTCATTTAAAATATTCGCAAATAACATCTTTCTATTAATTTCTTTTCCTTTAACAATCTTAATAGATGTGGCTTTGTCTTTTAAATCTTCAGGTATATCCTCATCATCAAGATTAACATTTATACCTATGCCCATGATTACATAGTTGATCATATTTAATTCTGCACTCATCTCTGTTAGTATACCACAAACTTTTTTCCCATCTATTAATATATCATTTGGCCACTTTATTTGAGATTTTATATTCATGTTATCTAAGGCCTTATGTACTGCAGCTGCACCTAATAAGGTTAGTTTTGCTACCTTAAGTGGATCTACTTTAGGCTTCAAAATTATACTCATCCATATACCTTTACCTTTAGGCGATACCCAATTCCTGCCTAATCTCCCTTTTCCTTCTACTTGTTCTTCTGCCACCAAAACAGTACCTTCCTTTTCTTCAAAAGCTATTTCTTTGGCTTTTTTATTGGTGGAATTTATTGAATCAAAATAGTATATATTTCTTCCTATAAAATCTGTATCTAAATATTCTTCGACTTCTTCATATGTCAGTATATCTGGATATGAAATTATCTTGTAACCCTTTCTAGGAATGGATTCAATAACATATCCATCTTCCTTTAGCATATTTATATATTTCCATATGGCTGCACGAGTCATATGAAATTCCTTAGAAATTTCTTCTCCAGATATAAAATCTTCGCTGTCTTTTAAGATTTTCAAGATTTTATTCTTCAATTTTATCACCTTCTTATCAATTGACAATTAAAAACATAGATCCTTCACTACGTTCAGGATGACAGCGTAAGCGTCATCCTGAGTGAAACGAAGGATCTTATTCTTATTATCAATTATATTTTCAACACATCTTTCATACTATATAATCCTGGTTCTTTTTCAATAATAAATTTGGCTGCTTCTAAGGCACCACTTGCAAAAACCTTTCTATCATATGCTTCATGGCTAATCTTTATGGATTCTAATTCATTGATAAAATTTGCCTCATGATATCCAACTATATTTCCACCTCTTATGGCATGAATTCCTATTTCACCTTTTTCCCTTGGACATTCACCCTGTCTGCCGTATTGGTGTGGTCTCACTTCGCCTAAGCCTTTTTCTATAGACTTTACTATTGTTACAGCACTACCTGATGGTGCATCTTTTTTTCTATTATGATGAGCTTCTATTATTTCAATATCAACCTTATCTCCTAGTATTGCTGCTGTTTGTTCCACCAATGCGAATAATAGATTCATGCCTAAGGACATATTAGTCCCATGAAGAATTGGAATTTTAGTAGAAGCTTTCTTTATCTTTTGATTTTGTTCTTCAGTATATCCTGTAGTGCCTATTACAATAGGTATATTCCTATCTAATCCAATCTGAAGTACTCGAGCTAGAGCGGATTCATGGGTAAAATCTAACAACACATCGAATCTAATATCATCTGCTGGCATAGGGACTTTTCTGCATAAACCATAGATATTACTCCAGTAAGAATCCCCAACTGCTAATTCTTTGATTATTGTTCCCATCTTTCCATTTATCCCATTGATTAATAAATTCATAAGAGCCTCCTAAATGATATTTAGTTTCCTCATCTCTTCTACTAGTTTATTTTTGTTGACTTCTTCCATAGTTGTTAGAGGTAATCTCAATTCATTTTCAATATAATTCATCTCTGCTAAAGCAGCCTTAACTGGTATAGGATTTACTTCTGAGAATAATAAATCTATGAATCTCTTATATTTTAGTTGAAGTCTCAATGCTTCTTCTACATCTCCATTCATAAATGCTTCACACATTTGTTGCATTTCTTTAGGAATTACATTGGATGCTACAGATATAACCCCATGACCACCACAAGCATATATAGGTATTACTTGATCATCATTACCTGAGTAAATCATAAAGTCTTCTGGAACTAACCTTTTTATTTCCAATATTTGTGAGATATTGCCACTTGCTTCTTTGACTCCTATAACATTTTCCACCTTTGACATTGCTACAACTACATCTGGAGGTATATTTACTGCTGTTCTACCAGGTACGTTATATAGTATAACTGGCAACTTCGTAGCATTGGCTACTGCTGTAAAATGTGCTATCATCCCTTTATTTGTACATTTATTATAATAAGGTGTCACAATTAGTATTCCATCAGCACCTAATTCTTCTGCTTGTTTAGTATATTTAACTGCAATATCAGTACAATTAGAGCCAGTACCTACTATAATTGGAACTCTCTTAGCATTTTTTTCTATTGCTGTTCGAATAACAGCTTCTCTTTCTTCATAGTTCAATGTTGAAGCTTCACCTGTCGTGCCTAATACAATTAATGCCTGTGTTCCATTTTCGATTTGAAAATCGATTAGTCTTTCATATGCTTCCTTATCAAATTTCCCATCCTTAAATGGGGTAACTATAGCAACACCTGCTCCTTTGAACATCAACTATCCCTCCATTTTAATATTTTCTATTGCCTCTATGATTTGAACTGCATTTGTGGCTGCACCTTTTCTAAGGTTATCTGCCACTACCCAAAGGGATAATCCCTTAGGATTATAAAGGTCCTTTCTTATTCTTCCCACATAAGTGAAATCAGTATTCGCTACTTCTATTGGTGTAGGATATCTATTTGTCTTAGGATCATCATCTATTATTATTCCTTTAGATTCTTCTAATATTTTCTTGATTTCCTCTACATTAACCTCTTTCTTAAGCTCTAAATATATGGACTCACTATGACCATAAAAAACTGGAATTCTAACTGCTGTCGGATTGACTTCTATAGAATCATCTTCTAGAATCTTATGGGTTTCGTGCACCATTTTTAACTCTTCTTTGGTAAATCCATTTTCGTTAAATACATCAATGTGTGGTATACAGTTTCCTGCTATTTTTCTTGTATATACTTTGTTTGGATACTTTTCATCCTTTATTTGATTTTGTAATTCTTCTATAGCCTTATATCCACTACCAGACACTGCTTGATAAGTAGATACTACAATCCTCTTTATACCGTATTTCCTATGCAAAGGTGCAACAGCTACGACCATTTGAGTAGTAGAACAATTTGGATTGGCTATTATTCCTCTATATCCCTTTAGTACATGAGAATTTACTTCTGGTATTACTAAAGGTATATTCTCAGCCATTCTAAAATGTGATGAATTATCTATTACCATATTACCTGCTTCTGCTGCTATAGGTGCATAGATTTCTGATACTCCTCCACCTGCAGCAAATAATAGATAATCATATTTTTCTTTCATGGCTTCCTTAGTTAATAATTCAACTTTAATATCTTTATTATATTTATCTAATCTTATAGTTTTTCCTGCTGATTTTTCAGAAGCAAAAAGCCTAAGTTCAGATACTGGAAGATTTCTTTCCATAATTACTTCAATCATCTTTTGCCCTACTGCGCCTGTAGCTCCTACAATTCCAATTGTTAAACCCATCGTATATCACTCCTATTCTTGGATAATTAATAAGCGTATAGCATATATCAGTGTATTCTACACTTTGTCACTTTGTCTTACTAAATTTTATTTCTAATATGAAATATATTATATAACTTTTGTTCTTTTAAGACAAGAATATGTTCTTTTTATAACCAGTTAGCCTAGCATCTTACTGTCATTATATGAGATATATGTAAAATATCAACTCGTATTTCTAATTAATTAGTTATATAATATATTATATCTTTATTTATAAACTTGGAGGTGAAAATTTGTCTAATAAAAAATTTTATATCTTAATTATCATTACATTATTAATTTTCATATCAACAGCTAGCCTTGCTGATGATAGTTTAGGAATAACTAGATGGATAGTTGATTCTACTTTAATTGAAAATGGAGATTTGTTTGTTTCAGAAGACATTACCTTTAACTTCAAGGATAAATTTAATGGTGTATATCGTGATATTGTCCTTGACAGAACAGATGGTGTTAATAACTTAGAAGTATATGAAATAGTAGAAGGAAAGGAAATTCAATATAGCCTAGTAAAGTCTGCTGAAAAAGGAGATAAAGGTGTATTTACAGCAACAGCCGAAAAAGATACATTAAAGTTAATGCTATTTTCACCTTCTAAAAATGAAACTAAGACTTTTCGTATTAAGTATGTTGTTAAAAATGTGGCTGTTAGACATATAGATACGGGAGAATTATACTATAAGTTTTTAGGTAGTGAAAACTCTACTCCTATTGATTTTTTTACAGCTAGTATTAAATTGCCTGGTAAGGATAGAGAAAATACAAAAATATTTGCCCATGGCCCTCTTAATGGAAATATTAATTTTATAGAAGATAATTTAATAAAGCTAGAAGTATATGATGTACCTACTAATACTTTTGTAGAAGCAAGAATATTATTTCCTAATAGCTTTATAGAAGCTAGTCAAAATGAAGGAAACAAAACCTTAAAAAGTATTATGGATGAAGAATTATCTATTATTGAAGCTGCAAAAGAAAAAGCTATATCAAAAGCTAAAAATAAAAGTATTTTTAACAATGTTTCCCTTATAACATCGGGCTTAGTCGCGGCTATAGCTGGATTTGTATTTAATAAACTTAGAAGAAATCCAGATATATATGATTCACTTAGTAGTACTTATCCTGAGGATATTACACCAGCTGAGCTCAGAGTTTTTATGACTTCAATCATTGATACTAGAGCTATAATGACTACAATCTTTGATTTAGCAAGAAAAGGATATATAACTATTGAAGAAACTGAAGGCTCAAAAAAGAAGAAAAAAGACTTCTTATTTTCAAAGACTATTAGACCACAAAATGGTTTGTTATCACATGAAGAATTTCTCCTAGATTGGTTATTTAACACCATTGGGGATGGTAACGTAGTATCTACAATAGATATAGAAAAATATAGGAAGAAAAACTTTTCAAAATTTGCTCAAGATTTTGGTCTATGGCAAAAAAATGTTAAATCTGATATTAAAAATAGAGGATATTATGATTATAGTACTACAAAATGGGGGTTTGTAATTTTAACCCTAAGTATAATTTCCTTTACTATAGGAATTATTGCCATAATATTAGAATCATTCTATGGAATAATCTTACTTATACTATCAATCTTAATTTTTATATATAGTATAACTCTATTTATTAGAAAATCTGATAAAGGTTATATTCAGTACCAGCTATGGAAAGATTTCAAAAAAGATTTAGAACATCAAGGAGTATCTATAGAAGATTTCAACATAAACATAGCTACAGATAAAATTTTAATATATGCTTTAGCTTTAGGACTACCTATGAAATCAATAGATGACTTTAGAGAAACAATTCCAGATTCATATTCCCCAACCCATTGGTCTTATTATTATTTCATGACTAATCGTCGTGGTGGATCTAGCTTTGAAGATAGCTTTAATTCA
>CAYMGW010000002.1:0-13869 GCA_964390085.1 uncultured Tissierella sp. | reverse complement strand
GAGGATTTTAAAAAGCTAGGACCTTGTCCTAGCTTTTTAAAATCCTTTTTATATGAGTTCTTTCAATTCTCCAATTATCTTATATTCTGTAGCTTTTAATTCTTCAATATTTTTCTTACCTAAAAGTAACATCAATATCTTCACTTTATGGATAGTTGCCTCCAAATAGTCTTTTGCATTTTCATATCCTCCATGAAGTAGATATGATAATATTTCTCCAGATATGCCTACCATATCCCCGCCAACTACTAATGCTTTAACTATATCCATACTAGTTCTTATACCACCACTAGCAATTAAATTTAAATCTCTAGGAAGCTCTCTGCACTTAATTAAAGCTAAAGCAGTAGGAATTCCCCATGAGTAAAGATCAGAAAAATCCATATTGTTATACCTAATATTTTCGATTTCAATAAAATTGGTGCCACCATAGCCAGATATATCTATATTTCTAACTCCAATATTATATAGCTTTGTAGCTACTTCCTTTGATATACCAAACCCTACTTCTTTCACTATAACAGGTTTATCTATTCCTTTTACAATGTTTTCAATATTTGTCAAAATTCCCCTAAAATCCCTATCTCCTTCAAGCATAACTACCTCTTGGGCAGGGTTTAAATGCAATTGTATAGCATCTGCTTTTATCATGTCTAAAGCTATTTTCACATCTTCCAACGATGCTTGAGCATTAAGATTGGCTATGACTGTACCCTCATCACCAATAGTTTGTCTTACTATGTTGAATGAATCTTTACATTCTTCTCCTTCTCCTTCACATAGAGCTATGGTTTGAGATCCAACAGCCATTGGAATATTAAATTCCTTAGCAATCAGCGACAAATCTCGATTTATTTCCCGGGAAAAGTCAGAACCTCCTGTCATCGCATTTATTATAATCGGATAATCTACAGTTTTCCCTAGAAAAACCGTTTTAGTATCTATATCTTCAAAACTTAAGTCTGGTAATGCATTATGCTCTAAAAATATATCTTCTAATAACGTATCACCTTTATAGGTTGTTCTTAGGTAGTTCTCTACATGCTCTCTTTTCCTCATTTTTCTCATATTTCCACCTCTATCTATTGACTTAATAAATAGTCTCCAAACATTTCTTGGACAATGGTTCTTGTCTCTTCTCTATTATATATCCAATAATCAACTCCTGCAATCTTTTTGCCCTCTCCAGGAATTGTATTTGTTGTCATATTTTCTAATTTTATTTTATTTGCAGATAATGCACCCTTTGTGATAACTTTGAAAGGGATATTAGTATCTACATAATCAAAATATGTTTCAATAAATTTTGGTAACTTTATTATATTTTTAGGTTTTAGAGTTTGTTTAATTAACTCCTTCATAAACATTTGCTGTGCTTTTATCCTGCCTATATCTCCTTCTTTATAACCATGTCTATATCTTAAGAAATCATGTGCATTCTTTCCATCTAATGTTTGTAAACCCTTTTTTATATCTATATGAAGTGGTGGAATGCCAGGTGTGGTATCATCATATTTCATTCTTTGAGGCACATCTATTTCTACTCCACCTATTGCATCTACTATTTCCATTACAGCCTTATAATCAACCTTTACATAATAATCCACATCTAAATTTAGAAAATCTCTTAGGGTTTGCATAGTAAGTTCTGGTCCTCCGTAAGCATGGGCATGGTTGATTTTATCTTCTTTTCCTCTTACTAATACCCTTGTATCCCTAGGTATGGATAATAAATTTATATCTCCAGTTTCAAAATTAACTTTAAAAAGCATCATAGTATCAGTTCTTGTACCCTTTGATTTCTTTACATTTTCAGCATCTACGCCCATCATTAAGAATAAGATTTCATCTTTAACTTTTGGTTCTATTTCATTCTTGTCACCTAAATCATCATTAGTGCCTTCATCTACGGCTACTGTCGAATTATCCCTTAGGAAAATTTTATCCCCAAAAAAAGTAAAGACTAAAGCAAAACATATAAATGATAATATAAATGATAACATAAACTTCTTTTTCATCCTTACACCTCGAGTAATTAAATTATACATTAAATAATACTACATATATCAACTAATTACAATTAAAAATATGACGAAATAAAGTTACAATTTAGATACAATGTAAATTTAGGCAAAAAAAAGAGGCCTAAAGCCTCAAAAAAGAAGTAATTTCTTCATGCTAAAATAGCATTATTTAAATTTAAAATAATAAATGTCCAACTAATGCAATAATTGGCAATGTTACCAATGTTCTTTCAATAAATATAATAAATAGTTCTCCTACATTTACTGGTATCTTAGAACCTAAAATAACAGCACCTACTTCTGACAAGTATATAAGCTGAGTTACTGATACTCCTGCTATGACAAATCTAGTTAATTCAGATTCTATACTAGCCCCAATTACAGAAGGTAAAAACATATCTGCAAATCCTATGATCATAGTTTGACTTGCCTCTACTGCAAAAGGTATGTTTAATAATTTTAATATAGGGATAAAAGGCATACCTAACCAAGTAAATATAGGTGTAAATTCAGCTAGAATTGTTGCTATAGTTCCAAAGGCCATAATAACTGGCATAACCCCTATCCACATCTCAAGAACATTATGAAGTCCACCTTTAATAAAACCACTAACATCTGTACTATCTTTAGCTTTTTCAACTGCTTGGTCAAGTCCCCAAGTAAATGGAGTATATCCTTGAGGTACGTTTTCCATATTATCTCTATTAACCTCTGTTAAATAAGTATCTTTTTTTCTTGATAATGGAGGTATACGAGGTACTATAATAGCAGCAACAATACCAGCAAAGGTGACTGCTAAATAATAGGGAACAAAATGCTTTTCTAAACCAACTTCTGCTAATACTACCAAGGCAAAGGTAATAGATACTGCTGAGAATGTTGTAGCTATAACAGATGCTTCTCTAGTAGAATAATATCCTTCTTCATACTGATTGTTTGTAAGTAAAACACCTATAGTTCCATCTCCTAGCCAAGATGTAATACAGTCGATTGAAGATCTTCCAGGAAGTTTGAATATAGGTCTCATAACTGGTGTAAGCATTGAGCCAACAAATTCAAGTAATCCAAAGTCCAATAGTAATGGAAGTAAAAATGCAGCAAAGAAAAATATAGTAAGTAAAGTTGTTAAAAGTCCATGTAATAGTAATCCTCCTGTATTTTCATTCCATATCCATTCAGGCCCTATTTCAAAATATGTTAATATAACTAAGAGCATACCGATAATTCTAACTATGAACCAAAATGTATTTACATTAAATAGACCCTTTAACTCCTTTGACTTCTCAATAAAACTTGGTTTTGCTACTTTGTAAATTATAGTCATTATTCCGGTAAAAGTAATGAGCACAGTAATTATAGTTGGTAATGCAGATTCTAATAATCCAGCAACTCCTTTTGATAAAATGGCAACTGGGATCGTATATTCCTCTTGGAATTTTAAAGGAATCATAAAAAGTATAATACCAATTAATGATGGAAGTATGAAACGTAAGTATTCTGTACTAGAATATTTTTTCTTAGTCTTATCTGACATAAAAATCCCCCTCTCAATTTTTAATTTAGCTATTCCCTTACTACCCTCCTCTCTTTATCTTACTAACATAATATCATTAAACATCACTAATTTCAAGAAATCATGTGAATATTTGAAATTTTCTTTAATCTTAGTTACCATAACAATTTTTTTACACATTTTTTAATTATATAAAATATAGCTTCAAATATATATAGGATAAATAAAATTTTATTTATACTAAAATTTCTATTATAGATATTCTTAATTGGACTTGTTTTTATTTGTATGCTAGCATATTTGAGGATAATAATCTTCAAATTTAAAAAAGGAGAGATGCAAGTGAAAGAAATCTTGAAAAAATTACCAGTGCCTATTGTTGGACTAATGCTAGGTTTAGCAGCTATGGGAAACTTAGTTTTATCGTATGGGGAAATGTATAGAAATATTTTTGGTACATTATCAGCAATTATTTTAGTTTTAGTATTAGTTAAAATCTTCATGTTTCCTAAAAATGTTTCAGAAGCTTTAGATAACGCGATAGTTGCCAGTGTTTTTCCTACCCTCTCCATGGGAATTATGCTTTTAGCTACATATCTTAAGCCATTTGCAGCATCATTAGCATATGGTATGTGGATTGTAGGACTAGTATTACATGCAGTTCTAATCATTTATTTTACCAAAAAATATGTATTTAACTTTAACATCAAAAAAGTTTTCCCATCTTGGTTTATAGTTTATGTTGGAATAGTAGTTGGTTCTGTAACTGCTCCTGCATTTGATAAAGCAAATATAGGTCAAGTCTTATTCTGGTTTGGTCTTATATCTTATATTGCATTATTACCAGTAGTTCTTAAGAGAGTATTTAAGGTTAAAGAAATACCTGAGCCAGCATTACCAACTCTTGCAATTTTTACTGCTCCAGCTGCTCTTTGTTTAGCAGGATATATGAGTTCATTCCAAAATAAAAATATGTTCATTGTTTGGTCATTAGTAGTTTTATCACAACTTTCATATCTATGGGTATTATTGAAACTCCCAAGATTATTAAAATTAAAATTTTATCCATCTTATTCAGCCTTTACATTTCCACTGGTTATTAGTGCGATTTCTATTAAATTAACTAATGGATTTTTGATTAAAGCTGAAAAACCTATTACAATGTTAAAATATGTTGTAAAATTTGAAGAATTTATAGCAGTTGCAATTGTAATTTATGTATTAATTAGATATGCAAGCTTTTTATTTGCTAAAACTGAAACTGCAAAATAATACAAAGAAAATTAGGGGGTTTTTAGAAATGACAAAAGAAGAATTATTAGCAAAAGTTAAAGAAGAAGCAGAAGGATATTTTAGAAGAGGAGAATTTTTCTGTTCAGAAGCAGTAGCACAAACTATCAATAATTTATTAGGTAATCCATACGATAACAATATTGTAAAAATGGCTTCAGGATTTCCAATTGGTATGGGAAAATCAGGGTGTCTATGTGGTGCTGTAAGTGGTGGACAGATGGCTCTTGGCATGGCTTATGGTAGAGTTCATGGAGAACCTATGAATGAAAAAATGTTTCCAACTGCGGCAGCTTTACACGATTTTATAAAAGATGAATATGGTGCAACTTGCTGTAGAGTCATTACTAGACAATGGGCTGGAGATAACTTTCAAAGTCCTGAAAGAAAGAAACATTGTATTGAAATCACTGGAAAAGTTGCAGAATGGGTTGCAGAAAAATTAATAGAAGATGGACAAGTAAAGGTTGTAGAAACAGCAAAGTAGAAAAACCACCAAAAGGTGGTTTTTATTCTGACATTAATCTCTTTTCTCCTGTTATTGCTTGAATAGGAGCTATATCCTGTGAAAATTCCAAGGTTCCTAGGAATTCTCCATTTTCATCTCTAACTGCAAAATAACTAATTAAAACATATTTATCTCCCATCTTGATCCAAAAACTTTCGCTATCCTTCTTCCCTGTCCTAAGGTCATCTACTAACTTATCTACAACATTTACAGATGCTGGTGGATGACAGTTCTCAACTGATCTACCAATTACTGCTTTAGTTCTAGCAAATATTCTTTCTTTTCCCTGAGAAAAATATTTAACTATATTATCCTTATCTACAAAGGTCATGTCTCCAGGTATAGTATTTAAAATATAATTAATTTCCTTAGATGATAATATTCCTGTTTCAAATTTTACATAGCCGCCATCTAAAGTACCCTTTGTCTCTTCTTTTGCTTTTTGTTCAATATTTACTCTTGCCCTATTCCATTTTCCTTCTGGAGCTATTAGTGCATAACCTATTTCATCAGATTCATTATATATTTGTAGCCATTCATCTTCTGTAAGAGTATCTAAACACATGGGAAATAATATGCTTTCTTCTTTAAATATCATTTCTTTTGTTTGATTTAACATATCTTCTATTTTTTCCACTATTTCATCTTTATTTCCTTTATATGAAGTTAAAGATAATTTGATATCCTTTATTTTAGCCCTTATTTCATCATCTACACCCCACATAACCTTCGGCGGTGCTGTAACTCCATACTTCTCCAGATATGGAAATATTAAATTTTCCTTTCTACTATAATGTTTATCAATATCCCAAAGTAAATTAATATCTGATATTAGAGTAAATACATTTTCCTTGGAATCATTTTCTTTAAAACTAGTTAAATTAGGTTTCATTACATTTTCTATATGTTCCTCTGTTGCCTTATTTTCTTGTCTCATAGTATAAATAGGATGTCCTGGTATTTCCTCAGGATGATGAATTTCTTCTATAGAGCCCTTAAATACAGCCGCATGAACGTCACAAAGATTCTGTATTTCTTCAATAGGTAACCCTTCTTTTACAAGTTGTACTTCCATTTCAGATATCTCCCTGGCAGATACTCCCTCTATTACCTCAGCAAATTTAGCCTTTACTTCTTCTACTGTCTTGCCTTCATGTAGCTCTTTGATTACTTCCTTAAGTATCTTTTGTCTATGCTCTCTATTATTAATTAATTCACTCATTTCATCACTCCTACACTTTATTTATTAATATAATACCCCTTAAATATCAATATAATTAAACAAATTAAAAAATTGCCCCTACTAATAGGAGCAATTCTTCTATTTACTTACCTCTAATAAAGACAATGCTTCATTTACAAGTGATACAATCTTATCCTGTACATCTTTATTTATTATTAAGTCATTTTCTTCAATAGCATCAATATATTTACTTACTACAAATGCTGTTACTGAATCTTTTACTTTGGCAACCTTTTTATAGCTTTCTAATACATCATCAAAAATTCTTTTAGATGTAAAATCAGCTATTGGTGTATTATCTAATCCTCCTAGATAAATAGCCAATTTATTTTTATAGTTTCCTAACATTTCCTCATATCTTTGACCTTGAGAATATTTTTCAATATATTTCTCAGCCTGTAATATTCTATCTGCTAAGTCATCATAGGAAATCCTTAGACCAGCATCTATTGCCATTGGCTCATTGGAGTCCATAGCTTTAATTACAATATATTCCTTCATTTCTTCTGAAATATAACTATTATATTGTTTCAACTTTTCATAGTCTACTACTGGGTAATAGCTTCCTTCTAAATTTATAAGTTTATACTTATTATTTATTACCCTTGTAATCTCATCACGAAGTTTTTCATCTTGTATATCTTTTATTTTATCTTCTGGGAAGAAAAGTTCTGTTCCTGCAATACCTATTAGTTCCCCATTAGTATCTGTTTGAAGGATTTTATCTGTTGTAGAATCTATAGAATCTTGAAGAACTCTTTCTAACTCTGATACCATCTTGTCCCCTTCTATCTGAGAAATCTTCCCTATGTTTTCATCTATAAATGATACTATTTGACCTAATTCCTTACCATTTAAAATAGTATCAAATTCTGCCATTATTTTCTCTCTATTTGCTTCATCTTCACCTAAGTTTTCTGTGGAATCTACTGGCTCCTTGACTGGATCTACTGTCTGTGGAGGTTTCTTTTTACATCCTGAAAGAGTTGCAACTAAAACTATCAGGATAAGTATTATGGCTATATTTATCCTTTTTTTCATAATATCACCACTTTCACAATTATTTTAATTAATACTATTATACCCAAACTATACCATATGCTTAATAATAAGTCGTTACAATTTCATTACAAATACTACAAAAAAGATTTCTATTTTATTTATTTTATTATACAATGATATAGATGTATATAGGAAGGGTGGTTTATAATGCAAATTAAAGTATTAAAAAAAGAAAAATCCATATATAAAGTAAATTTATTTTTTCTTTGTACCGTAATATGGTCTATATTTAGCCAATTCTTACCTATACCAGCCAACGCATATCAATATATAGCATTTTTAATCCCTATTGGTATCTATTTGTTTTTTAACAGATCTGAAGCAGAGAGAATATTAAAGCCAGATATGATAAACTTGAAAAGTGCCGCCATCATATTCCTTATATGGTTAGCCTCATTACCTCTTATATTTTTTATTGTTGAATTATATATTCATTTTTTTGGAAATGCTTTACCAGATATAGTTTCTGAGGATGTCCACGAAACATTTATTTTTAATGTATTTTTTGCTGCAATAACGCCTGCTATTTTAGAAGAAATCTTGATGAGAGGAATTATATTAGATGGATATAGAAATAAATCTAGAACAATAGCGGCCTTAGTAAATGGTTTTATGTTTGGAATGTTACACTTAAATTCTTTTCAGTTTTTTCATACTTTCATAGCTGGATTTATAGCTTCATTTCTTGTATTCGCTACTAATTCCATCTTTGCAAGTATTCTTATTCATATGATAAATAATGGTCTACCAATAGTTATGAACTATCTGTATCGTGCAGATCCTAATGTAGGCTATGCTCAAGATACGAATTTTTTATTACTAGCTCTTTATGCCATATTTGGTATTACTTTTGTATTCAATTTGATAAGACTATTATTTAAAATTAATAACATTCCTTTTAGGGAAAATAAAGAACTATCTGATGAAAGAATATTTAATTTACCTTTAATTCTTTCCATATTAATATTTATATGATTCAGTATATTAATCCTAATTTTCATTTAAAAAGCCCCCAATTGGGGGCTTTTTATTACATATTACATATTAGGAACACAAATCATTTTTCCTACTACAAAATCCGATGGAGTTAAATTTGGATTCATCATCATTAGTGCTGAAACAGATATATTAAATTTTTGTGCCAATGCTACTACTGTTGCTCCACTTGATGGAATATCTCCCTGAACTATGGTGTACTTTTTAGTGCCTGAGGGACAGGGACATCCCATATCCATATGTGGCATAATACAAATTTGTTGTCCTGGTTTTAACATATCCCAGTTTACATTTGGATTAGCTGCCATTAAATCCATTACTGATACATTGAATCTTAATAATATAGTTGCTAAATTATCATTTTCTCTAACTACATATACAGTTCCCCCTGGGCAAGTAACTGGTGGAGGTTCTACCCTGGGAATACAGATTAATTGACCTATTTGTAGATTATTTGGATCAACTCCTGGATTAGCTGCTATTAATGTTGACAAAGGTATATTAAACATTGCTGCAATGCTATACAAGGTATCTCCTGGTCTTACTGCGTAGTATACTCCATTACATGGTGGAGGTGTAGTCTGTGGTATACAAATTACTTGACCTATTTGTAAATTATTTGGATTAAGTCCTGGGTTTACTGCTAATATTGCTTCTACTGTTGTATTGTATGTGATTGCTAACATATAGAGTGTATCTCCTGCTTTTATTGTATAAGAAAATGTTCCTACTGGACATGTTGGTGGAGGAGGTACTGCTCCTGGTATACAAATTACCTGACCTATTTGTAGGTTGTTTGGATCTATTCCTGGATTTATTGCTATTATAGCTTGAACAGTTGTATTATATCTAATTGCTAACATATAAAGTGTATCTCCTGACTTTATTGTATAAGGAAAACTTCCCATTGGGCATTGCTTTGGTGGAGGAGGTGTAGTCTGTGGTATACAAATTACTTGACCTATTTGTAGATTATTTGGATTAATTCCTGGATTTATCGCCATTATTGCTTCCACCGTTGTATTATATGTGATTGCTAGTTTATAAAGTGTATCGCCTGACTTTATTGTATAAGGAAAACTTCCCATTGGGCATTGCTTTGGTGGAGGAGGTGTAGTCTGTGGTATACAAATTACTTGACCTATTTGTAGATTATTTGGATTAATTCCTGGATTTATCGCCATTATTGCTTCCACCGTTGTATTATATGTGATTGCTAGTTTATAAAGTGTATCGCCTGACTTTATTGTATAAGGAAAGCTCCCTGTTGGGCATTGCTTTGGTGGAGGAGGTACTGCTCCTGGTATACAAATTATTTGACCTATTTGTAGATTATTTGGATTAATTCCTGGGTTTATCGCCATTATTGCTTCCACCGTTGTATTATATGTGATTGCTAATTTATAAAGCGTATCGCCCGATTTAATTGTATAGGAAAAACTTCCTGTCGGACATGTTCTGTTATTACTCATACTTACCACCCTTCTTTCATTATTCTATGCATTAATATACTATGCAAAAATATGATTAAGGGTTACTGTGTCTAATTTTAAAAATTTTATATTTTGTTTTTACCTTGATAAGAATTCCGTACTTTAAGTTCCTTGTCTATCAAGGATAATACTCTTAGCTTATCTAAGCTCCATTTAGGTTCATGAAGCAGTTGTTTCTTCCCATCACCCGTTACTCTATGAATAACCATATCTTTTGGGAGCAACTCTAGAGCATCTACTATTAAAGATACATACTCTTCTCTGCTCATTATGGGAAATGGGTTCTTTAAATAATAGTCATACAAATCCGTATCTCTTTGTATATAAAGGGAATGAAGCTTTATGCCCCAAGTATTTGTGCTAGCAACATATCTTACCGTATCAAGCATTTCTTCTGTGCTTTCTCCTGGCAAACCCAATATTATATGAGTAACCACTTTAATGTTTCTTGATTTCAACATTTCTATTGCCCTATCATATATAGAAAGAGAATAACCTCTCCTTATAAACCTTGCTGATTTTTCATGAATAGTTTGAAGTCCTAGTTCTATCCATAGATAAGTCTTTTTGTTTAATTCTGATAATAAATCAAGGATTTCCTTATCTATACAATCGGGCCTTGTAGCTATGGCAAGTCCTACTACTCCATCTATGCTTATGGATTCATAGTAAAGCTTCTTAAGTTTTTCTACAGTTCCATAGGTATTAGTAAAATTCTGGAAATATAATATATATTTATCTGTATCCCATTTTTTCCATAGAAGTCTTTTCTGTTCTTCCACCTGTTCTTGTATAGAAACAAGTCTAGACCCTGCGAATTCTCCTGAGCCTTCCTCTCCACAAAATATACAACCCTTATTTCCAACTGTTCCATCTCTATTTGGGCAAGTAAATCCTCCATCTAATGATAGCTTCATTACCTTCCCTCCAAATTCTCCTCTTAGCTCTTCATTTAATGTATTATATCGTTTTGACATGATAAGTTTCTCCCTAGAAATTAATCTTTTAATTTAGAATTTATGTATGAACTTTTATTTTGTTGTATGCTATTATTATACTACATTTACTATATAACAAAAGTCACTCTAATTTTTACTTAACTTGACATCAAATTAATTACTTTATATTTGTTATCTTAATACTTTATATTATCTTTAGGCATAATATAGAAATAATATATTATTAGGAGGCGAATATATATGATTAACAATTATAGAAATGTACGGAAATGGGAGTTATGGGGAATACTTTGGATAATTATAATAGGTTCTCTTCTTCATTTTACTTATGAATGGTCTGGAAAATCACCTATAGTAGGAGCTTTCAGTGCAGTAAATGAAAGCGTTTGGGAACATCTTAAATTAGGATATTTTCCTCTCTTAGTCTTCTCCATTATAGAGTATTGGTTCATCAGGAATAAAGTTGGCAATTTCTTTCTTGCAAAAACTATTGGAATTGTTATTATGGAGTTATTTATTGTTATAGTATTCTATTCATATACTTGGATAACAAAAAAACCTATTCTTTTTATAGATATTGGTTCTTTTGTAGTTGGGGCTATAATTTGTCAGCTACTTAGTCTTAGAATAATGAAATCACATATTAGTAAATCAGCAGATAATATAGGGTTATTTTTGTTTATATTCATAGGATGTATTTTTGTTTTATTTACTTTTTATACTCCAAAATTTCCTATATTCATGGATTCTAGAACTAAAAAATATGGTATATGAGTTTCTCATATACCATCAGCTACCAATCCATTTAATTCCTTTTTTACATTTCTCCAATTTGGATAATATTTATCCATTATAGACTTAAACTTATCTCCATGACCTCTTTCTATAAGATGAGCCATTTCATGAACTATTATATATTCGAGACAATAAGGCGGTTTTTTTGCCAATTCAAGATTTAACCAAATCCTCTTAGCATTTGGATTGCAAGTACCCCATCTGGTTTTCATTTGCTTAACTCCCCATTCATCTACGGTCAATTCCATAATGTTTTCCCATTTTTCTATCATGGATGGAATAACTTTCTTCAACTCTTTCCGATACCACTCTTTTATTATATCTTCTCTTTTTTCTTTACTACTTCCTTCTTTTACATATAGCTCAATATATTCTTTATTTCTTAGTTCTACCTTAGATTTACTACTGCTTTGATATATCACATTTAGTAAATATGGCTGTCCAAAATAATAATGGCTTTCACCCGAGATATATTCCAGCTCTGGAATCCTTTCTTGATTTTCAAACTTATCTTGTTGCTTTTTAATCCAAGACATTTTGGACACAGCAAATAGTCTAATGGCATCTTCCGTCATCCTTTTTGGTACAGAAATCCTTACTTCACCATTTGGAGGATGAACTGATAGATGAATATTTTTTATATTCTTTTTTGTTATTTCGATTTCTATATCATTTATAATTAATGTTGTCATTTTAATATTCCTCTTGAGCTTCAAAGCCCTTAATTTGTCTATATTTTCTGTTGACATCATTATTAATTGAATGCAACTTTGCCATATTATTCTCCTTTACTTTGACATATTACCTTAATTATACTATATTTTAGATACTAGTGACAAAAATTAGAATCTTGAATGGTTAAATAGGAAATTGCGAAAGATAAGGTGATTCCATGACTAAAGTTCCTGAACATTTAATAGAGAAAATAAATCGAATCCCAACTAAACCTGGCATCTATAAAATGTTGGATTCCAATAACAGAATTATTTATGTAGGTAAAAGTATTTGCCTTAAAAATAGAGTACGTTCATATTTTACAGAAAACCCAAAATGGAGTAAAGTAGAAAAAATGGTATCTTTTATTGATGACATTGAATATATAGTCACAGATACTCATTTAGAAGCAATACTATTAGAATGTAGTTTAATTAAAAAAATAAAACCTATGTTCAATACACAACTTAAAAATGATGAAAAATATATTTATTTAAAAGTGGAGAAATTCAATATTTATAATCCTTTATCCATAGTAAATATTAGAGAAGAAAATTGTTATGGCCCCTTTAGAAGAAAATTTTCACTAGTGGAATTAATTGATTTCTTTAAGAATATCTATCCTATAATTAATATTAATGGAAACTATGACTTCCAATATAATTTAATGCCTGTCCCTATGGATAAAGATGTCTTTGAAATAAATAAAAAATCATTGGAAGAAATATTTTCAGATGATGAAAAAATGATGCTACTAATTGATAAATTAGAGGAAAAAATGAAAGAAGCAGCTACTAAGCTTCAATTTGCAACTGCTTCTACCTTTAGAGATATGATTTATGGTTTGAATTATTTAAAAACTGGAATCTATGGATATAAAGCTATGTTTTCTAAAGATATACTCCTAAAAATACCTATTACCAATGGATATAAGCTATTTTTTGTATCTAAAGGAGAAATCTTATTAAAATCTACCTTTTCTGCTTTAACAGAAGATGATATACAAGATTTCATTAATATAGGTAAGGACTTAAAATCATCTGCATCCAAAGATTTAAATGAAAAATCCAGCATAGATTATAGAGATATATTATATTCCGAAATTAAATCATTACCTGAGGAAATGGTTATATATTTATGAGTTAGGGAATCCCTAACTCATTAATTATTTATATTGTATTCATATATTATCTTATCATAGTTTTTCTTATATCTAATTCTCTGAATATCTAGCTCTAATCTTTCTCCAGTTCCCTTAAATTCAATAGTTCT
>CAYMGW010000001.1:23946-24214 GCA_964390085.1 uncultured Tissierella sp. | reverse complement strand
TAGAGCATTTTTTAGGAGAAGGGCTTTATTCGACTTTTGAAAAAGGATATTCAGTAAACTTTAAAGATGTAGAGCAGATACAAGAAAAGATGAAAGAAATAATTGAAGCTGATTTTCCAATAGTACGTAAAAAGATGCCTAAAGATAAGGCTATAAAGCTTTTTGAAAAATACAATTATGATGATAAAATAAGACTTTTTAATACTTTAGATAGAGATGAAATTGATGTATATAATATTGGAGAACATATAGATACTTACCATGGTTT
>CAYMGW010000001.1:16658-23936 GCA_964390085.1 uncultured Tissierella sp. | reverse complement strand
TGGTTTTTTAGCTCCATCCACGGGGTATGTAGAGACTTTTGAACTTAAATATTATTATCCAGGAGTATTGATTTTATTTCCAAGTATGGATTCTAACTATCAAATACCTGAATTTAAAGAGTTAAAGAAGCTTTCTAAAGTATTTAAAGAAGCAAATGATTGGGGAGATATATTAGATCTAGCATATATAGGTTCTTTAAATGAAAAAATTATAGATGGTGGAATCGCTGAAGTAATTAGAGTATCTGAGGCACTTCATGAAAAGAAAATTGCTAATATTGCAGATAAGATTTGTGAAGATGAAGATATTCATTTGATTTTAATAGCAGGGCCTTCTTCTTCTGGTAAAACTACATTTTCAAAACGATTAGAAGTTCAATTGAAAGTAAACGGAAAAAAGCCAATATCTATTTCAGTAGATGATTACTTTGTTGATAGAGAAAAAACACCATTAAATGAGGACGGTAGCTATGATTTTGAAACTATTGACGCCATAGACTTGAGAAGATTAAATGAAGATCTGATAAAATTACTTGAGGGAGAGGAAGTTGAGCTACCCAAATTTAATTTTATTACTGGTAAAAGTGAAAAATCAGGAAAGAAAGTTAAAGTAGACAAGGACCACCCAATAATTGTTGAAGGAATTCATAGTTTAAATCCTAAGATGACCAGTTATATTCCCGAGAAGAATAAATATAAAATATATATATCTGCCCTAACTCAGCTTAATATAGATGCCCATAATCGTATTCCTACTACTGATACAAGACTTATTAGAAGGATTGTAAGAGATGTAAAATATAGAGGAAATGATGCTAACCGTACTTTTGATATGTGGAGTGGAGTAAGAAAGGGAGAAGAAAAATATATATTTCCATTCCAAGAGGAAGCTGATGTAATGTTTGATTCTACTTTAGTATATGAATTGGCAGTCCTAAAGAAGCATATTAAGCCACTATTAGAAGAAATAGATAGTAATAATATGTATTATGGTGAAGCAAAGAAATTACTTAAATTCTTAGAATATTTCAGGGATATTGAAGATGAAAATATAATTCCTCCAAATTCAATTTTGAGAGAATTTATAGGAAAAACTTATTTTGATATACATTAGTTAAGTGAGGGGGAGAAGATGGAAGAATTATTATCTAAGATTATTGAAAAAAATAGGTACTTAATATCTAAGGGAGCAGTAGCAGATTATATACCAGCATTATCCAAGGTAAATCCTAATAATATAGGTGTTTGTATCATGGATTTAGATGGAAGTATTTATAAAGTTGGAGATTATGATGTAAAATTTACTATTCAGAGCATATCTAAAGTTATGAGTCTTATGTTAGCTTTAATAGATAATGGTGAGGAAAAGGTATTTAAAAGAATTGATTATGAGCCAACAGAAGAACCATTTAATACATTATTTAAGTTGGATTTTCCTCATACGGTGAAACCTTCCAATCCTATGATAAATTCAGGTGCTATAGTTACTACATCTTTGATTAAAGGCAATGGGGAAGAAAGATTTAATAGGTTGTTAGATTTTATTAAGATGGTAACAGAGAATCCAAATATATCCTATAATGAAGAAGTTTATTTATCTGAAAAGGATACGGGTCATAAAAATAGAGCAATGGCTTATCTTATGAAAGCAAGAGGGTTTATAGAAGGTGATGTGGAAGAGATATTAGATGTGTATTTCAAACAATGCTCTATAGAGGTGACTACAGTTGATATTGCTAAAATAGGACTGTTTATAGCTAATAGATGTCAGTTACTTGCAGAAGATACTAAAATATGTAGCGACAGGACAGCATCAATAGTAACAGCTATTATGGCTACCTGTGGGATGTATAATTTCAGCGGAGAATATGCTGCAACAGTAGGCATACCATCAAAGAGTGGAGTAGGTGGCGGTATACTAGGGACAATACCCCATAGGATGGGAATTGGTATATTTAATCCAGTATTAGACCAATATGGTAATTCAATAGTTGGAAATGGGATTATGAGGGATTTATCTAAGGAACTAAATTTAAATATATTCTAAACTATTAAATGGAGGGATAAAACCCTCCATTTAATAGTTCTACAGTTATTGTTTTCATACTTATTGTAAATAAGGTGAAACTATAATAAAATTAGATTAGCATAAGAAAAAGGTGATTATATGGAAATGAGAAAAAAAGTATTTATACTATTAATATTTACTATTGTTTTTTTAGTGGGGTGTAGGGGGCACAATTTAGATTTGGAAGAATCTGATATAGAAGAACCTAATAATGATCATATTGAAGATGATAATTCAATACCCTTTGATCCTATAAATGATAAAATTAAATCTATGTCTTTAGAGGAAAAGATTGGGCAATTAATGATTGTAGGATTTGAAGGAACAAATATCAGTGAAGAAACTAGAAGGTTTATAGAAGAATTTAAAGTTGGAGGTTTTATACTGTTTTCAAGGAATATAGTTGATGAAAAGCAGACTTTAGAACTTCTAAATAATCTTAAGGAAGCTAATTCTAATAATGATATCCCTTTATTTTTATCTATAGACGAAGAAGGCGGAAAGGTCAGTAGATTACCAAAAACCTTTGTAAAACTTCCCGAAGCTATGAAAGTGGGTAATAAAAACAATAAAGATATTTCTTATAAATTTGGCAATATATTAGGTGAAAGTGTGAAGTCTTTAGGATTTAACATAGATTTTGCACCGATTTTAGATATTAATTCTAATCCTAAGAATCTAGTAATTGGAAATAGAGCTTTTGGAACTACTGTAGCTCAAGTACTAGACAATGGGCTAGAAGTGATGACTGGCATAAGAGATACTGGAGTAATTCCCGCAGTGAAACATTTCCCAGGTCATGGCGATACTGATGTAGATTCACATATTAATTTGCCTAAAGTAAATAAAACTATAGAAGGTTTAAAATCATTTGAATTAATACCATTTATAGAAGCAATTAAAAGAGATGTGGAAATAGTAATGGTTGCACATATATTATATCCAGGTATAGATGAAAAATATCCTTCCACTATGTCTCCAAGGATAATTCAAGAGCTTCTAAGGGATGAACTAGGCTATAATGGTGTAGTAGTATCTGATGATATGACTATGGGGGCAATAGTAGAAAATTATACACTAGAAGATGGAGTGTTGTCGTTCATTAAATCTGGTGGGGATATAGCCTTAATCTGTCATGGAAAAGATAATCCAGAAAAAGCATTTGAGAAAATAAAGGAAACAGTAGAGATTGGGGAACTAAAAGAGGAAGATATAGATAAGAAGGTTTACAGGATATTAAAGCTTAAAGAAAAGTATAAATTGGAAGATAAGGTAATTGATAAAATAGATATAGAAATATTAAACCAGGATACTAGAAAATTAATTGAAGAGATTAATAAGTAAACAGATAAAGGGGATGACATAAATGGAGAATTACTTAACAGTAAGAGATGGCATAGAATTGTTTTATAGAAAAGATATTATAGAATCACCTAAGGGTATAGTGATTATTAATCATGGATTTGCAGAGCATCTAGGAAGGTATAACTATATTACAGAGATGCTTAATCTCAATGGATATAGTGTTTATCGTTATGATTTAAGGGGACATGGAAGAACTAAGTCTGTTAAGGGTCATATAGATTCCTATGAGGATTTTATACTAGATTGTAATGAGATAGTAGAGCTAGCTATAAAAGAAAATGATAATTTACCTATTTTTATGCTTGGACATAGTATGGGCGGATTTATAACATGTTTATACGGATTAAAGTATTCTGACAAATTAAAAGGACAAATATTTTCAGGTGCTGCTGTAGATACATTACCAAAAGCTAAAGGATATAGATCATATCTATATGAAATTTTAAATTTATTTGCAAAGAATATAAGAATAAAGAATCCTATAACAAATGATATTTGTAGGGTTGAGAATGTTGTGACAGAATATAAAGGAGATTCTTTGGTATTAAAAGATGCTACGCTGAATTTTTATGTACAATTTCTAGTAAAGGGAAGGAAGTATATTAACAAAAATATTAGAGAGTATAGATATCCATGTTTTATTGTCCACGGAGGAGCAGATAGAATAGTACCTAAAGAAGTGGCATACTATTTTTATAATAATATATCATCAAGTGATAAAGAGATAAAGATATACGATGAGCTATATCATGAAATTTTAAATGAAAATGAAAAAGACCAAGTAATAGGCGATATAATATCTTGGTTAAAATGTAGGGGGTAATAATTTGTTGATTGGAGTAAGTTTTATATCAATAGGTATATTTATTTATATAAGAGAAAACTACGATATGAATAAGATACAAGGAGAAAGAGTTTTTAGTAAAAAGAGAAATATTATAAAAGATAGAAAATATAGATATAAGATTTTGACAAGTATTTTCTCAATCTTGGTCGGAGTATTTAGGATTTTAAGTTCAATTATATATTAAGGTGGAGCTATTATGACAAAAAAAATAATTAGATTAATAATAGTTGTTTTAATAACATTAATACCGAGCATTGTATTTGGTGATAATATAAATTCTATTATAGTACTAGTTGATGAGTTGTCAATAAAAACAGTAGAAGAACTAGCTTTGGATAAATGTAATCTAGGATTTGTAAATCTAAAGACAAGACCACCCTATTCTGAAGAAGGACTATATTTATCTATAAATACAGGAAGGAAATTAAGCCTAAAGGATTTTAGCAAAGCTCATACCAAAATAGATTATTTAGGAGATTTTTTAAAAAAAGAAAAAGTTTCATACATTGGAGAAGGTAAAGGTAACCTTTTAATTGGAAATAGGGAGGGAATAGTTAATTATAGTAAAGACTCTATAGTATACAGCCCTGATTGGTTAGTAGAAAATACTGATGGCTTGCTATCTAAATCAAATATAGTAGTATTAGAATATGAGTTTCAAAAGAATTCTAATCGAATAAAGGTATTAGGTCAATATTTAAACCATTATAGAGATAAACAAATAATTGTTTTTCCTAAAGCTGTAGCTAAAGAAGACAAATATCTATTGAATAACTATCTTGTCCCAATTATTCATATTAACGGAGAAAATAGTGGCTTATTGACTAGTTCATCTACTAAAAGAGCTGGATTCATTGCTTTAGAGGATATCTCGGCTCAAATAAAAAGCACATATGGATATACAAAGAAAATTGACATAGGAAAACCCTTTAAATTTATGGAAGTAAATAACCCTATGAAAGAATTTAAGGATACATATAAAAAGAACATGAATCTATTGATTGTAGCATATTTATTCCATGGTTTTATTTACTTTGCTCAGATATTACTTGGAGTAAGAATGTTAAAATCTAATAAAGTAGAAGAGCAGTTATATACTATTTATGCTTTTGTATCTACAGCTATTTGTATTTCGCTGTTATTAGGACTATTTGAATTTCATAAAAGTATTTTTCTTTATTTAGGGTTTAATTTAGCAATATCTTATTTAATTACAAAGTTTATCATAAAAAGAAAATTAGATTTAACAAACATCCTAAGTATATTAACCTATGGTTTAATAGTTTTAGGAACTTGTCTATATCCAAGAATAATTTACAATTCTTATATAGGCTTCAATAATTTAGTATATGGAGCTAGATATTACGGGTTAAATAATGGTATTATGGGAGTTTTATTAGCTACTTCCATATTAAGCTTTTTCAGCATAACTAAATCAATGATGAATAATAATTTAAAAAGAGCAATAGGATTATTTATTTTTACAATAAATATGATAACATTGTCCACATATTTTGGCGCTAATACTGGTGGATTTATTACATCTGTTGTATTATTTGGACTTATGATTTACACATTATTTTTCTCTAATAGAAAAGAAAAGAGAAATCTATTTTTATTTCTTTTGATAGGAGTATTCCTATTTAGTTTAAACATAATATTTGACAGTGTTACTGGAGAAAATACTCATGCACTAGGATTTTTTTATAGACTAAAACAAAATGGATTATCTGAGTTGATTTCCATGGCATCATTTAAGGCTAAGGAGCTTTTAAAATTAACCATATTGCCTCCATTTTCTATAGTATTGATTTTTCAAGCTATTATACTTAAAAAATTAAGAAAAGTTATAATGAATGATGAAGAAATAAAAAAAGAAGCAATGATAATTCTCATCACTTCTTTAATAGGGTTTATATTAAATGATACAGGAGTTATAACTTTTATTTATATGATTCATTATTTAATTTTAGATATAATTAGCCATAGATTAAATAATGAATAAAGGTTATTCTTTTATATTAAGTTTTGAAATTATAATAGCTGCTAAGCCAGAGGAAATAGCAGATATAACTAAGATAAGTTTGAATCCACCTAAGGTATATAAAAAAGGTCCAAATAAGCTATAGAATGTTACAGTAAGAGCATTTATAGTATAAAATAAGCTCATAAAGGTGGCTCTTTTTTCTGGTACAATTTCAGATCCTAATGCTTGATATGAAGTCCAACCTCCATCTAGTCCAAAGGAAAATAATGTTACAAATCCTAATACTAATGGTAATGAATTAAAATATATAATAGGAATTATGGCTAATACCATAGTAGTAAATAATCCTTTAGATAATTTATATTTACCGAGCTTATCAGAGAATAGGGTTGAGAAAATGATGCCACCTATGGTACCAACAGCTACAAGCGTATAAGCAATGCCTATATTTACTTGTGAAAGACTAAAACTATTTGAAAGATAGATACTTAAATAATTCAATATTAAAGATGGAGCAGTTAATAATAAAAATACGGTAATTAACATTTTCTTAGCCATAGGATTTTTTAGTAAAGATAAAAATTCTTTCTTGTCTACTTTTACATTAGGAGACTTTTTAGTCTCAGGTAAAGTACTCAATAAAGCTAAGGCTAAGGCTCCTATAATAGCTAAAGGAATATAGATTACTGTCAGATTGCTATATTTGCTAACTAGAGAAGTAGCATAAATTGGGCTGAAAAGTATAGCTATTCCAAAAGCAGTTCTAAGTAATCCAGAAGCTTTTCCGCGATATTCATAAGAAACAAACTCAGATATGTAAGATAGGTTTGTACCACTTAAGGAAAAATAAGCAAATCCAATGAATACCCTTGCAAATGCAAATATATATGGAGATTTTGCAAATCCACCAATGATAGAACCAATAATAAATAATATCAATGATATTGCTAAACTTTTTTTCTTACCGTATTTATCTGCAAAAACACCTAGATAAGGTACAAGAAATCCAAC
>CAYMGW010000001.1:5215-16648 GCA_964390085.1 uncultured Tissierella sp. | reverse complement strand
ATATCCTAAATTAAAAAACATTACCATACCTTCATCAATAGCAAAATGTTTAGCAAGAAAAGGTGCTAATGGACCAATTACCCCCATCTCTACAGCGATTATTATTTGAATTAAAAATGTAGTTAAAAACATTAAGATATGATTCATTTTACCCTCCAAATTCTAATTATTAATTAATATAGAAGTCAATTAATATATAATATAATATAATTGAAAAAAAATCAAAACTATTATATAATATTCGTGACTCGAAATATTTTATTATAAAGGTTAAGGGGGAGTGATTAGTTGATTAGAAGATTTATATCCTATTATAAACCACATAAAAAATTATTTTTTATAGATATGTTTTTTGCATTTCTTATATCTATATCTGATCTTGTTTTTCCGGTTTTTACGAGGAAGATGATAAATGAAATAATACCAGAGGGTAGAATTGATCTTCTTATAAGATGGACAATTATAATGATTATTTTATTTATACTTAGATATATAAGCAATTATATTGTATTATATTGGGGGCATATTCTAGGTGTAAAAATTGAGCATGATATGAGAAATGATATTTTTACTCATCTACAGTCCTTACCTTTTAGTTATTATGATAACAATAAGACGGGGCATATTATGTCTAGGATAGTTAATGATTTAAGAGATATAACTGAGCTTGCTCATCATGGGCCTGAGGACTTATTTATATCCTTAGTGATGCTCTTAGGTTCATTTATTGTATTAATTAGAATTGAATGGAGACTTACTTTAGTTTTATTTACATTTATCCCTATTGCAATATGGTTTATTATGTCAAAAAGGAATAGAATGTCAAATTCATTTAGGGAAGTAAGGAAAAAGATTGCAAATGTAAATGCTCAACTTGAAAACAGTATTTCAGGAATCAGAGTTGCAAAATCATTTACTAATGAAGAGTATGAAATTGAAAAGTTTAATGAAGGTAATCTTTATTTTAGCAATGCTAGGAAAGAAGCATATAAAGTGATGGCTGAATTTTCAGCGGGAATTGGGATTATGTCAAGTATACTTAATCTATTAGTAATAAGTCTTGGAGGCTTTTTTGTATATAAAGATATAATTAACTTTGGAGATTTATTTTCCTTTACACTTTATGTCAACTTTTTTATGCAACCAATTAGGAGATTATCAGAGTTCTCGCAGCAACTTCAAGATGGGATGACAGGCTTCGAAAGATTTGTTGAGATTATGGATATAGAATCAGATATTACTGATAAGGAAAATGCAATAGAACTAGCTGAGATAGAAGGAAATATTGAATTTAACAATGTATCTTTTAGCTATAATAATGGTAAAAACACAGTTCTTTCTAATTTAAATTTGTCCATTGAAGCAGGAAGAACTATTGCTTTAGTTGGTCCTTCAGGTGCAGGAAAAACTACTTTATGTCATCTTATTCCACGATTCTATGAAATTGAAGATGGAGAAATTCTTTTAGATAATATTGATATTAGGGATATTAAAATAAAATCTTTAAGAAAAAATATAGGGCTTGTTCAACAGGATGTATTTTTATTTACTGGTACAATTCGAGATAATATAATATATGGTGATCCTAATGCCAACGAAGAAGATGTTATAGAAGCTGCTAAAAAGGCAAGCATACATGATTTTATTATTTCCTTACCAGACGGATATGATACTTTTATAGGTGAAAAAGGAGTTAAGTTATCTGGTGGTCAAAAGCAGAGAATTTCAATTGCAAGATTATTTTTAAAAAACCCTCCAATACTAGTATTAGATGAAGCAACATCTGCACTGGATAATGAAACTGAAATTATGATACAGAAATCCTTAGAAGATTTATCTAAGGGACGAACTACCTTAGTAATTGCCCATAGATTATCGACAATAAAAAATGCTGATGAGATTGTAGTATTGACTCCTGATGGAATTGTAGAGACAGGAAGTCATGAGGAATTATTAGGAAAAGATAAGCTTTATGCTAAGCTATATAAATCACAATTTAAAGATTTGATAGAAGAATAAGTATCAAAAGCACCTTCCCTATCATATTATATTAGAGGAATATAAAGGGGAGGTGTTTTTATGTATTATGATTATCCTGAATTATATTACAGAATTTATCCTAAGGTTATAGCTGCAGTAAACGAGCATTTAGATGAGAACTGCTCTATGGAACAAATGACTAAAGAGAAAATGGAAAAGATAGTAGATGACATATATATAAAGATGGTACAGGAATGCCCAGAAATACATGAAGATCCATATGAAAGAAGGTATAGGGGGAGGGTTAGAGCCGAACAAAGGATATTTTATGGAAGAAGTAGGCTTACCAGGGATTTAATAACAATTTTACTAATTTCAGAACTATTCAGAAGAAACCATAGCTTTTACCCACTATAATAAATCCGCTGTAATAAATAGGCTGAGAACAGCCTATTTTAGTTTGAAGATTAATTTTCTGGAAATATATATACATATAGAATAAATAATGTAAAAGCTTTGTAACTATTTAGTAATTTGTTTGTAACCAATAGAATTAATATTTATAATATGCTAAAATTAAACATAAGATAGAATGAGACAAGGTATGAAGAGGTGAAATAGATGGGAAAAGATAAAAAATCCTTCATAATAAAGAAAAGATATATTATTTTACTCGCAATTGTATTTTTTTTGATTGGTAGTACATCTGTAAAGCTTTTTTGTGATTCAACGGATGTAGTTGTAGCTGTTAGTGTAGCAGAAACTTTAAATATGATGGGCTCAAGAAATCCTATTAATTTAGTTTTAGATGAAGAAATTAGACAAAAAGAGGAGGAAAAAATTAAGGCTGAAATAGAAGCTCAAAGAATAGAAGAGGAAAAGAGAATTGCTGAAGAAAAAGCTAGAGCAGAGGAAGAAGAAAGGAAAATAGCAGAGGAAAGAGCGAAAAATGGGAAAATAGCATATTTAACTTTTGATGATGGACCCTCTAAACAAATTACCCCTGCAATTTTAGATATATTGGCCAATTATGATATTAAAGCTACATTTTTTGTTTTAGGGAAAATGGCAAATATTAATCCAGATATTTTAAAGAGAATTCATGATGAAGGTCATTCCATTGGACATCATTCATATAGTCATAGGTATGGCTATATGTATAAAAATACGGATAATTTTCTAAGTGAATTAAAATCAACAGAAAAGGTATTTAAGAATATTTTGGGGGAGGATTTTGAAACAAAATTATTAAGACTACCAGGTGGCTCTTTTGAAAAGTATAAACAGAAGTTTTTAAAAGCAGCTACAGATTTAGGGTATAAAAATTATAACTGGAATGCATTGAATGGTGATGCTGAAGGAATAGGCTTATCAAAGGAAAGATTAGTAAATAGATTGAAGGCTACGGTAAAAGGGAAAAAAGAAATCATTGTATTAATGCACGATACTGATTCTAAAAAAACAACAGTTGAGGCATTACCTGAAATAATAGAATATCTTATAAAAGAAGGCTACGAATTTAGAGCGTTGACTCAAGACTAAGATGAAGGATGTGATTTTAATGGATAAATCGATTCTTATAGTAGAAGACGAACCATCTATAAGAAAATTTGTGAGAATAAACCTTGAAAGAAATGGTTTTAATGTATTAGAAGCAGGAAGTGGGGAAGAAGGAATAGAAATTGCAAGAGAAGAAAAAGTAGATATAGTCCTTCTAGATATTATGTTACCAGGAATTGATGGTTTTGAAGTGTGCAAAGTTTTACGAGAAGAACTTCCAAATTTAGGTATAATAATGTTAACAGCTAAATCTCAAGATGTGGATAAAATTATGGGATTAGAATATGGGACAGATGATTATATGACAAAGCCATTTAACCCTACTGAGTTAATTTTGAGGGTAAAATCTTTAGCAAGAAGGATAGAATCATCAGATGACATAAATGAGAGCACCATTTTGATTTCTAAGCCATTTAAAATAGATACCTATTCTCGTAAGTTTTATAAAGAAGAGCATGAAATAGAACTCACTCCTACTGAATATGCCATAGCTAAGCTTTTTGTGGAAAATCCGGGTAAGGCTTTCAAAAGAGATGAAATTTTAAACTTAGTATGGGGTTATGATTTTGTCGGTGATTCCAAAATTGTAGATGTAAATATTAGAAGGCTTAGATCAAAAATAGAAGATGATTCTAGTAATCCAAGCTTTATAGAAACCGTTTGGGGAATAGGATATAGATGGAAAGAGAAAAACTAGAATTTTGCTAGATTAACATTAGGGCTAAGATTAGAGGAATGATAAATGAAAAAAAGTATAAAAACTAGGCTAGTTAAAAATTTCATGCTAATTATTATCATAACAGTAGTTATTTTAGAGGTTGTGTTAGTTAATGGTGTGAAAGATTATTATTATAAAAATATTGAGGATATACTCAGTAATCAAATAGAGTTTTCTATAGATTATTACTTGAGATATTTTTCTTCTGATACATTGGAAGATACAATCATAGATGATATAGATGTATTTTGGCAACATACAACGGCGCAAGTTCAGATACTTAATCCTGATGGAGAACTCCTGATGGATTCATTAGGAGTTGTAAATGATGATTCAAATTTATATCCAGATATTAAAAAGGCAGTAAACGGAGAAAAGGGTGTTTGGGTAGGAAATGTAAATTATTATAATGGCCCAGTAATGTCTGTATCTGCAGCAATAAAAGATCAAGATAGGACTGTAGGAATTATTAGATTTATTACTTCTCTTAAGGAAACTAATCATATAGTAATGTCTATCTCTCTTTTATTACTGGGGATGGGGGTTATAGTTATTTTTATTTCTGGTATGGTAAGTGTATTTCTTGCGAATTCAATAGTAAGGCCACTTCAAGAGGTAACAAAAGTTGCAGAAAAAATGGCGGATGGACAGCTGAAGGTAAGGAGTAATGTTGATTTACAAGATGAAATTGGGAAACTATCGGACACACTAAACTATATGGCAGAGGAATTAATCAAAAAAGAACAAATAAAAAATGATTTTATATCTTCAGTATCTCATGAGCTTCGTACTCCACTTACATCTATAAAAGGGTGGGCTATCACGTTGAAATCTGAAGATTTTGGTGGCAATGAAATTATCTCAGACGGTCTTGAAATTATTGAAAAAGAAAGTGATAGGCTTAGCGCTATGGTAGAGGAGCTTTTAGATTTTTCTAGATTTGTTTCAGGAAGAATAAAACTAGAAAATGATGAGTTTCAGATAAAAGATACAATTGAGATGATTGGTAAACAATTGACTCCTAGAGCCATAAACAACAGAATTGAATTTATTATAAATATAGACCAGAACCTTGGATATATGCTTGGAGATGAAAATAGAATAAAACAAGTACTTATCAATCTTTTAGACAATGCTTTTAAATTTTCATCTGAAGGTGGAAAAGTTATTTTAAATGCATATAAAGAGGATGATATTCTAGTATTAGAAGTAAAAGATAATGGGGTTGGTATATCTGAAGAGGATTTACCAAGAATAAAGGAAAAATTTTATAAAGGAAAAAATAGCAAATCTCATAGTGGCATTGGATTGTCTATTTGTGATGAAATAGTTAAGCTTCATAATGGCACCATGGAAATATCATCTAATATTAACGAAGGGACCAAGGTAATTGTAAGATTGCCATTAAGGGAGGCTAGCAAATGAGAAAAATATATTTAATTATATGTTCTATAATCTTATTCACTTTTTTGACTTCATGTAGTGTTAATAGGTTTGAAACAAAAGACAGAATAAAGGCTCCAGAAAACAATTTACCTCCCATACAAGGGAAATGGATTATAGAAAAATCCGTTGACAGTCCTTATAAAAGAGGTAATGTAGATAACTCAGATTCTTTAGTTGGTAAAGAAGCTTTGTTTCACAAGTCTGCTGCAGTAATAGGAGAGAATTATGAAGAAAATCCAACCTATAAATTAAAGAATGTAAAACTTGCTGATTATCTATTTTATAAATATAAAATATCACCTAAAGAGTTAGAACTCCCTGAAGGTAAAGCTGAAGTAATAACTATACTTAGTAATAATCAATATTTTTATGAGTTTATTAAATATACTGATAATGAAATGATTGCCTTTGTTGAAGATAAATTTTACTTTTTGAAAAAAAGCATTGACCAAATAAGTAAAGAAGAAATCGATAGATATATAAATATTGAAGAAAGTATTATGAGAATTTCGAATATTGAAGAGGTTGATACTTTGCGATCGGGTATTCTTTTAGGAGTAAAGTCATATTTTTATGATGAGGTAAATCAAACTGATAATTGGAAATATAAAACTATTTGGATTAGAACCAATAATCGTAGCATAGCTTCAGCATATGAAATGAATGATTTATTAGTACCTAGGAAAAAAGGTTTTTGGCTAGTAGATGTAAAAAGGGAAGAAATAAATAATTCTTTAAATGATAAAATTAGATCGATACAGAAAGGAAAGTTGAAAGAAGAATTTCTGGATAATTCAGCTTCGCTTTTTATGGAATCTTCCTTAGAGCCTAAAGCAAAAGCTTTATACCCATCTATTCTTAAGAATATTTTATATATTGGTAATGATTATGTTTCTACAGAATTAATTGATTTATCAAATGATAAAAGAACTTTACGGGTGTATCCAATTGATTATTTAGAAGATGAAAAAGCTCTTAAAGTTTCCGATATAATTGGGGAAGAAGGCTTGAGAATATTTAAAGAAGGTGCTCAAAGTATAATTAAAACTAATTCAAGTATGTTGTTAAATGAGGAAAGTTTTGGTTTAGCTAGAAGAAATGGATATTGGATTATGAAGGGGCGAATAAATTATCAAAGCAATGATGAAGAGCTTTACAAAGATTATAATATAAAGACAATTCCTCCAAAGGAATTAGTAAACTATGATGAATTAGCTATACCATGGAATGTTATAAAATCTAAGATACCTGAAGCCATAGATGCTTTTACCTCACCTAATGAAGATATAATCATTATTGTAACAAGAAACAATTTATTAATATATTCAATTAATAATCATGAGATATCTCAAAAGGAATTAGGAAGGATAAAAATAGATAGCTCAGAAAATATTGTAATGGCAGAATGGGCTACAGGTAAGTATACTATGCTATGGGAAGAAGAATTTTTAAAGAATGAAACAGAGTCGGTAAAATATTAATATAGAGATGGGGATGAGCTATGGAGGAATTAATAGTACATTTAGAGTTTGCAAAAATATTAGTTGCATTTGCCCTTGGAGTAATAGTCATTACTTCTATAACATATCTTATTTTTAGAAAAAGTAGGATTATAAAATATATTCCTGGACTCATCCTGATTCTTATTGGAATATATAATTTGTTTTATATAGGAGGACATTCTACAACTTTAGAAGGGGTTAATAGATTATCAATAGTTATAACTATGATGATTACTGGGTTTATTGGTCTGTTAACGGGGCTTATTATTGGAATATTTACAAAGGGAAGGGAATAGATTATATATACCAAACATCTTTACTAGATGTAGATACGGCTATGGCCCCAGCCTCTAGGCTGGAATCTAAATCATATTTATCCGTGATTAAACCACTAGCAATTACGGATAATTTTGTTTCATTAATAATTTTTTTTATTATTTTAGGCATTATACCAGGAAGTATTTCAACAGCGTTAGGACGAATTTTTTTAATAGAAGAGATGGCATTTTCTAAAGAATAGGAGTCAGGTATAAACAATCTTTGTATAGTGAAAACTCCCATATCCTTACTTAATTTTACTAAATTATTTTTTTCTGTTATTATCCCATCAGGAGATATATTCTTAATTATATATTCTAACCCCCAGGTATCTTTGGAGAAACCATCTATAGAGTCTATATGTATATATAGACCTTTGTTTTTTTGTCTTATTCTATAGGATATTTCTTTCAAATTAAATATATTTCCTGTTAGAAGAAATATAATTTCACAAGGGGAATTTAGTGCATCGTCTAATTTATTTAAATCCTGTACTGCTGCAATTATAGGATTTTCTGATACTCTATCAAAAAAATGAATCATTATATCACCTCTGAAGTTTTCAGTTTTTATTTACAAATTTAATTATAATTTTCAATAAGTTTTAATTTTTGTTGTTTTGAAAGCTGTTTTATTGCATATTCTCTTTTCTGGGCATCTATTTTATTATTAAATTTTTCAAAATATACTAACTGTACAGGTAATCTAGCTCTAGTATATTTTGAAGCCTTGCCTAAATTATGCATATTTATTCTTTTATTTAAATCTACTGTCCAACCTGTATAAAGAGTATCGTCTTTACACCGTATAATATATACATAACACAAACTAATCACCTAATCTTTTAAAATTTCCTTTATTACTTTAGATATAATATCATAAGGATATCCTTTTCTTTGTAGAAATCCGCTAAGTTTTCTATAAATACTATTTCGGTCATCTTTTTCATAAGACTTTAGTTTTTTTTCTGCTATTTTCATAGCTATTTCGTATTGTTCATCATAGTCAATGACAAGAAGCTCATTAATGATATCCTTTGATATTCCTTTTAATATTAATTCATATTTTATTCTTTCAGGACCATATTTGTTTAAATTGATTTTATCTTTAATGAAGGATTCAGCAAAGGCTCTATCATCTAAATAATTGTACTCCTTACAATAGTTAATTACATTTTCAATATAAGAATCTTCAAATCCTTTTCTTTTAAGAGCATCATATATTTCCTTTTCTGATCTTTGTCTGTATGAGAGTAATTTTAGTGCATGATTTGTAACTTTATTTTGTTCCTCGACTCTAAGAATATCTTTAATAAAAGCATCATTTACTTCCATTCCAATTTCTAATTTATATTTAAATCTTAGTTCTTCTTCTATTCCTATAGAAAACAGATTATCTACATAAATATTAACCCTATTTTTATTTTTTTGTGGTTCAATGCTAGTAATTTTCATAATAACTCCTTTTTATTAAAACAATAATATTTCATATGTTATATCATAAATATATGTATTAGTAAAAAGTCTTGGAATGCCAAGACTTTTTATTTATCTCTTTGATTAATTAAGACATATATACCCAATAATATTAGTAAGACAGGCCAAAATCTCCATAAATTCACTAGCTTTAAAGTGAACCAAGGGAAAATTATTCGAGCTAATAAGAAACCACCCCATACAATCAGACCTAGGCCTATAAAAAGAGGAGCATTATTTCGTAGTTTTTCATTACGATCATTATAATCATCACTATAAATAAAGCCATCATCTTCTGGTATAATAAAGCTACATATTAGATAAACTACAAATGCAGTACCAAAAGATGGTAATCCAAGTAATACCCAGACAATACGCACTATAGTGGGATCAATATTAAAATATTCTCCTACACCACCACAAACGCCAGCAAAGACTCTATTACTTTTTGAACGTTGCAACTTATTCAATTTAGCACCCCCATTTATTTATTATTAATTCATTTTATCAGATTTTCCTTAATGTTTAAAGAGTAGTATTAGAAACTATTGATAATATATTTAAATATTACAAATTTAAAATAATTCACAATGACCATAGTTTGTGATAACATAGATGAATAGAAAGAGTTTTGGAGGAATGGTTTATGTATAATATATTAGCCATATTATTCAAATATATATTTATTGTAATTATATATTTATTCATTTTTAGTATTATTAGACTTATTTATTTAGATATAAGAGGGATGGAAGGAATATCTTCTGATGATAGGGTATATCTAAAGCTTATTAATAGAAAAGATTCATTGCCATTTAAAATAAAAGAATACTATTCTATTGATGATTCTATTACATTAGGTAGACATGGGGATAATAATATTGTAATTAAGGACCCTTTTATTTCTAAAAGACATTTTCAGATAATGGAAGATGAAGGGGATTATTACCTAGAGGATTTAAATAGTGCCAATGGAACATATCTAAATGGGGATAAGATATTTGATGTAGTAAAATTAAATGATGGAGATATTATTAGAATTGGACAAATTGAATTTTTGTTTGTAAATAGATGATAGGAGAATATTATGTTTAAAAAGGTAATTAGGGGAAAATCCCCAAGAAATTTATTATTTGTTTTTGAAATCCTAGCTTTATTTTTAATGTTAGTTTATCGAGGTCAAAAAATTGATAAATTAACCTTAGGCACAGGTATAGGATTAGTATTAATAATATATTTATCAAATTATATATTATCTAAGGTTTCAACTGGAGATAATTATATATTTTTGATAGTTACTATGCTAATATCCATAGGAACTATAATGATTTATAGAATTGATGAAGGACTGGGTATTAAGCAGTTAATATGGTTATCCATGGGAATATTTGTGTTTTTTATAACCTATTTTATTTTGAAATATATAAGGGGATGGAAAAATTGGCTCTATCTTTATATAGGAGGATCATATATTCTTTTCCTGATAACTTTTATATTTGGAAGTAGAAAGAAAGGAGCTATAAACTGGGTAAGCTTAGGTAAAATTGCTTTTCAACCAGCTGAAATTACTAAGCTCTTACTAGTTTTTATTTTATCAGCCTATTATTCAAATATTTCTAAATGGAAAGAAAAAAAATACTCATCTTATTACTTAATGGGAATTGTATATTCATTTATTATATTATTATTTTTACAAAGAGATCTGGGTACAGCTGTGGTTTTCTATGCGATATTCATTGCTATACAATTTATTTATGAAGAGGATAGGAAACTAATACTCTATAATATAGGGCTTTCTGGACTAGGAGGTATATTAGGATATACACTATTCGATCATGTTAAAATTAGGTTTCAAGCTTGGTTGAATCCTTGGAAATATATAGAAAGACAAGGATATCAAATAACCCAGTCCTTATTTGCAATTGCTGAAGGTGGTTTTTTTGGGAAGGGATTAGGACTAGGGCATCCAGATTTTATTCCGGTGGTATATACAGATTTTATTTTTTCAGCTATTTGTGAAGAAATGGGGATTTTTACTGGGATAGGTATAATAATGTTGTTTATGATTTTAGTATATAGGGGTTTTAAAATTGCAATATCTCAGGAAAATCAGTTTTATAAAATCCTTGCTTTAGGGATTAGTACTTTATTCGGAGTTCAGTCATTTATTATTTTAGGTGGAGTACTTAAGATGATACCTTTAACAGGATTAACTTTACCTTTCATTAGTTATGGAGGTAGTTCAATATTATCTAGTTTTATTGCTCTTGGAATACTGCAGATATGCTCTGAAGAGATAGAAATTAAGGAGGGCAATGATGAACAAAGAGAATAAAAGAATAATTGTAGTCTTGGTTGGCTTTTGTTTAATGTTTATATCTTTAATAGGATATATTAGTTATTTTCAAGTTTTTGAGGCAGAAGCAATAAAAAA
>CAYMGW010000001.1:0-5205 GCA_964390085.1 uncultured Tissierella sp. | reverse complement strand
ACAATAGCTATAACAAGAGACTATGGATTAATGAAGAATCAATACTAAGAGGGTCCATATTAGATAGAAATGGAAAAATTTTAGCATATAGTGAAAAAAAAGATGATGTATATAAAAGATATTATCTATATGGAAGATTATATAGCCATATAATAGGCTATAGTTATAGAGAATATGGTAAGGCTGGATTGGAACTGCAATACAATAATACTTTATTAAATATAAATGAAAATACTGCAATAAATGAAATAAAGAATATTGTGGCACCAACAACTGAGGGGAATTCTATTAAATTAACTATAGATCATGATTTACAAGCAAAAGCAAGAACCTTGCTAAAAGGAAAGAAAGGTTCTATAGTTGCTATGAATCCTACTACAGGAGAAATATATGCAATGGTTAGTCTTCCAGATTTTGATGTCTCAAATTTAAAAGAGGATTGGAAGGAGATATCAGAAAATCCAGATAGTCCCCTTATAAATAGAGCGACTCAAGGTTTATATGCTCCAGGTTCTACATTTAAACTTATTACTACTATTGCTGCCTTAGGTACAACAAATCTAGATAAATCTTATGAATGTACTGGGAGCACAAATATCAACGGATATATTTTTGAGGATTACCAAGGAAAGGCTCATGGTGCTCTTGACTTAGAGCAAGCTTTAGTTAAATCATGTAACACCTATTTTACAGAAAAAGCAATTGAAATTGGAAAAGAAAAAATAGGTGATGTTGCAGAAAAATTTATGATAAATAGTAGTATACCTTTTGATTTGCCAATTAAAAATTCTCAATTTCCTTTCAGGGAGAATTTAGGAAAAACAGATATTGCAGCTGCAGCTATAGGTCAAGGTAAGGTATTAGTTACACCTTTAAATATGTCATTGATAGCTTCGGGTATAGCAAATGGAGGTCAGATAGTCAAACCTATTCTTGTTAAAGAGATTATATCTAAAAATGACAAGATATTAAGAACAAATACAACTGAAATTTTATCTCAAGGAACGGATTCTATTACAGCAAGTGAAGTTAAGGATATGATGGTTGAGGTAATAAAGTCTGGGACAGGAAAAAATGCAAAAATAAAAAATGTAAAGGTAGCAGGGAAGACTGGGACTGCAGAAAATCCTTCAGGCAAATCTCATGCATGGTTTGTTGGATTTGCACCAGCAGATGAACCAAAAGTTGCAGTGGTAGTTATATTAGAAGAAGAAGGATCAACAGGAGGTAAATCCGCAGCGCCTATAGCAAGGGATATTATGTTATATGCAATAAATAATATCAAAGATTAAGGGGAGGTAATAAGATGGCAAGTAAAAACGAAATACTTGAAAGAAAAGATATCCCAAAAGAAAAACAATGGGATTTGGAATCTATGTTTGTAGATTTTAATGCATGGGAAAGCTCATATAATAAAGCTAAAGAAATGGCTAAAAACTTTGAATCCTATAAGGGCAAAGTAATAGTTAGTAGTGAAAATCTTTATAATGTACTAAATGACATGGGGGAGTTATATAGGATAACAGAACACCTATATGCTTATGCACATATGAAATTAGATGAGGATACTAGGGAAGGAGATTCTCAGGCATTATCAGACAAAGGGCTAGGATTATATGTGGAAGTAGAGGAAAAGACTTCTTTTGTCGTGCCAGAAATATTAACATTAGATTTAGCTATACTAGAAAAATATTATCAGGAAGAACCTGAATTAAAGCTATATAAAAAACATATTGAAAATATTATGAGACAAAAGGAACATATATTATCTGCTAGAGAAGAATCCATATTGGCACAAATGGGAGAAGTAGCTAACTCACCACAGAAGATATTCTCAATGTTAAATAATGCAGATATTAAATTCCCTACAATAAAGGATGAAGAGGGAAAGGACGTAGAGGTAACTCATGGTAATTTTATTCCACTTATGGAATCGAAGGATAGAGATGTAAGAAAGAGGGCATTTGAAGCTCTATATAGCACTTATAAAGGATTTAAAAATACATTTGCTGCATCTCTAAATGGAGATTTAAAAAAGAATATATTTAATGCAACTGTAAGAAATTATAAATCAAGTAGAGAAGCATCCTTAGATCAAAATAATATAACTTTATCTGTATATGATAATTTGATTAATTCTATTCATAATAATTTGGATAGTATGTATAAGTATATGGAAATTAGAAAGAGAGCTTTAGGTGTAGAAGAACTTCATATGTATGATTTATACACTCCAATAGTTAAAGATGTAGATTTTAAAATATCATATGAGGAAGGTATAGAATTAGTAAAAAAAGCTTTAACTCCACTTGGTGATGAATATATGGCAGTAGTAGAAGAAGGATTTAGTTCAAGATGGATAGATATATATGAAAATAGAGGGAAAAGATCTGGGGCATATTCAAGTGGTTCCTATGACTCTAAACCATTTATATTATTAAACTATCACGATACATTGGATAATGTATTTACAATAGCACATGAATTGGGACATTCAATCCATAGCTATTTTACAAGGAAGACACAACCTTTTGTTTATGGAGATTATTCTATATTTGTGGCTGAAGTTGCGTCTACTGCAAATGAATCCCTTTTAATGGACCATATGTTAAATAATGTTAAAGACAAGAATGAGAAACTTTATTTACTAAATCATTATTTAGAAAGCTTTAGAACTACTGTATTCAGACAAACTATGTTTGCAGAATTTGAGAAAATGATAAATGAATATCTTGAAAGTGGTGGTGCCTTAACTGCAGACTATCTATGTGAAACCTATAAGAAAATCAATGAATTATATTATGGGCCAAATGTAGTAGTAGATGATGAAATAGCAATGGAATGGGCAAGAATACCTCATTTCTATTACAACTACTATGTATTCCAATATGCAACAGGTTACTCAGCAGCAGTTGCATTATCTCAAAAGATATTAGAGGAAGGTAAACCAGCAGTAGATAGATATATAAACTTCCTAAAGAGCGGAAGCTCAGATTATCCATTAAACGTACTAAAAGCAGCAGGAGTTGACATGACTACAGAAGAACCAGTAAATAATGCTATGAAGTTATTTAGTAAATTAGTAGATGAGATGGATAAGTTAATATAAAGATAAATCAAAAAGATACCAGACTCTGGTATCTTTTTATTTACAAAAACTTACTCTTGAGATTATCCCAATACATATTTTTATCGAAGTTTAGTTTTTTAATAGTTTTATCGGAAATTTTCAAATCAATATTGATAATATTATTATATTTGAATTCAACTCCGTCATTGATGACCAAAATTGAATTTTCATATCTAAACTCCGGTTTAATGGAGATAACTATATCACCAGGTATCACTGCACTATTTGTTAGTGACCTGTAGGCTTTAGAACTAATAGGTGATAGGGGAGTAAGCTGCAATGTTTTTAAAGATGGATATATTATACTTCCTCCACTGGAAAAATTATAGGCAGTACTACCTACAGGTGTTGAAATAATAACTCCATCACCACTAAATTTCTCTAAATGATTACCATCTATAAATATTTCAAGATGAACTACTTTAGACTTAATACCTTTAATAACTATCTCATTGACACCAGTGAGGAAAAAACATTTATTTTTAGTGCATATTTCTGCATTAACTAATGAAATTTCTTCCACTATATAATCATTATTCATATACTTATCAATAAAATCATCTATATTTCTAGGTAGAATTTCTTGAAAGAAACCTAAATGACCTGTATTTATTCCAACAAATGGAATGCTGGGAAATTTATTGCGATGCACCGCCCTTAGAAAAGAACCATCACCGCCTACACAGATATTAAGTTCTGCATTGTCACTATAATTATCTGGTATATGGAAACCTTTATTTCTAAGTTTTTCTGATAAAAGTTGTGATGTTCGTTTTGATTCAAAATTATAATTTGAAATAATATTTATTATTCTATTATCTATAGTATTCACAAATTAACCTCCTAATGGGTTTTAGTCTTTAAAATTAAATAAAATTTGATATAATTTATATATATTATATAATAAAGATAAGAAAAATTGGAGGGAAATATGAATTTATTTGAAGAAAGTGAAAATATTGTGGTTTATGAAGTTGATAAAGATGGACTAGATTTGGAAGAGTTTCTTTCCAGTAAAGATATTTCAGGACGTTTATTTAGAAAATTATATAAGGCAAAACAAATATATATAAATGGGAAACCCAAGAGAAAGGGACTAACTCTTCAAAAGGAAGATATAATATCTATTTATATGGAAGATGAAGAAGAAAGCACTACACCTGAGAAAATGGATATAAACATTGTATATGAAGATTTTGATCTTTTAATTTTAAACAAACAACCAAATATAGTAGTGCATCCAACAAAATCACATCAAGAAAATACTTTATCAAATGGAATAGCATATTATTTCAAAGAAAAAGGAATAAAAAAGAAAATTAGATTTGTTAATAGATTAGATATGGATACTACTGGAATTTTAATCGTAGCAAAAAACCCTTTTGCTCATCAACAAATGGCTTTACAGTTTGAATCCAATGAGGTGAAGAAAAAGTATCAAGCAATAGTAACAGGAATTGTAGAAAAAGACGAAGACTATATTGACTTGCCAATCGGTAGGGAGGAAGACAAAAGTATTAGAAAAATAGTAACAGAAAATGGTCAAGATGCCCTAACTAAATATTCTGTTATGGAAAGATACAAAGATGCTTCTTTACTTGATGTGCAGATATTTACAGGAAGATCTCATCAGATTAGGGTTCACCTAAATCATATTGGTCATCCAATAATAGGGGATACCTTATATAATGAAGAAAGTCCCTACATAGAGAGGCAGGCTCTTCATTCTTATTATTTAAAGGCAAAACATCCTAGGACGAAAAAAAATATAGAATTTATTGCTCCTTTACCTAATGACATGGAAAAATTAATAGACCATCTAAAGAATAAGTAGCACTTATTCTTTAGATGGTCTTTCTATTATTTCTATTTTTTTCTCTTCTTTATTATTTTCCTGCTTTGGTGAGTTTAGAATTTTCATTATTTCCATCATTTTGTTCATTTCTTTTAGTTTATCATTGTTTTTTTGATTGTCGTTACCCAACATAGGTGCAAACATACTTATCAATTGAGTAGGGTCTTTTAAATTATCTTGATTATTCATGAAGGATGATAACATTGAAAACATTTTTTTA